>NZ_JABMLK010000001.1:601000-901500 GCF_013394855.1 Limnobaculum xujianqingii
CTTCTGGAAAAACAGGACGTAATAGATGAAAGAATTACTATGTTATAAAACGATGCCAATCTGGAATAATGAAAACCTACCCCAAAGCTTTACCCAACAGCACAATACTAAAGCGGGAACCTGGGCAAAATTAACCATCCTGCAAGGTACTCTGAGCTTCGCGATGATGACTGAATCAGGAGATACCATCAAAACATTGGTTTTTACCCCCGAAAGCGATACACCGTTTGTAGAACCACAACAATGGCATCGGATTGCAGATTACTCTGACGACATGCAGTGTCAGTTAGCCTTTTATTGCACCGCCGAAGAGTACTTTAATAAAAAATATCAGCTTACTTCGACACATTCTGAAGTTATTGAAGCCGCAAATATTATCCCACCGGGTAAAGTGTTAGATTTAGGCTGTGGTTCTGGCCGTAATGCGTTGTATTTAAATTTGAAGGGATTTAACGTTGCCGCATGGGATAAAAATTCCACCAGTATCGATGCCGTCAATAATCTGATAACTACCGAAGCACTTTCTGGTATTACCGTTAACGTAGTGGATTTAAACAGCATTAATTTTAGTGGTGACTATGATTTTATTCTCTCAACCGTAGTCTTTATGTTTCTGGAGAGGGATAGAATCCCTGCATTGATCGATAATATGCAGAAATCTACGGTCCCAAATGGTTATAACTTAATTGTTGCCGCAATGGATACGGAAGATTATCCATGCCCTCTGCCATTCTCTTTTACCTTTAAATCCGGTGAGTTAAAAGAATACTATCAGGGCTGGGAGATAATTAAATACAATGAAAATGTTGGTCAGTTACATAAAACTGATGCAAACGGTAATCGCATAACCTTGCACTTTGCAACACTGCTGGCCAGGAAGGTTTGATTCGACGTTGCCTGGGTGGATGCGTTACTTAAAACTGCCTGCTGTATCATGATGAAGGTGAACTGAATATCACCGCTCATTACACCGATACAGCAGGCTCACTTAATATGTTTTGCTCGTCAAAAGAACCTGAATCTAAGGACTAATCGCACAAACATTTACCATGGTATTTCCTGAGTATGTACACCCTTCTCTTGTTCCTATTTTATCCGGATGTAAGCAGCCATAAGACACAGTGCCATCACTGTTTGAGGTGCTACTCAATTTTCCTTTGATTTGATTCTTACAACAGCTTTTAAATCCTGAAGGAGTTGAGTAATCACATCTGTTTGCAGCCTGCGTCATGGAGTCCAACCCTGAACGCACAGATGACATTAGCTCCGGATTATCCGAGTTATTAACTGCCATATCGGCCAGTCCATTATTAATAGCTTGCATGGCATCTCCACCGGAAGCCTCGGCCATTATGCCTGCACCAACTATTCCCACGATTTGTGAAACCAACGATGAAGAATCATCATTACTTTCATTTTCCACCGGTAAGGCAGCTATCTCTTCAGCAACCTTCATATGATTTTTTTGAGACTTTTTTCTCATGAAAATATTTATATGTAACCTGAGTAATATATCCATCATTATCATTTCTTATCCTCAAATTTAATGCCAAAGCTCTCCTTTTTTGGCGTTCTCGTTACTCTGATTGAACATTTCACCAACCATCAATTGCTCTTAACAACTTGCAGACTGATTATAAAAGTGCCATATTGTTTGCAAATGCAAGTAATTTGGATGCTTTATGAAATCTACTTCTCCGCGCCCTTATCCACTGGGTATTTACCTTGATATAACCAATCGTCAGTGGCAACTGGCGATGGAAAAGTCACTATATCCCATTCAAATAAACAAGCCTCAATGGCTGGTTCTTAGTGCGATGGATGAGCTCGGCAATGGTTGTAATCTGACTCAAATTGCCGATTTTCTGGCGATGGAAATATCAACGTGTTCGCGGGCTATTTCATGGTTAAACCACAAAAAGTACATAGAAAGAATTGAAGACAAAAATGATAAGCGGGCAAAAGTTCTGCATATCACTAACCAGGGCAAAGAAATGTTGTATCAACTGGATGAAGCCGCTCAGGAAGTGCGTAAAAAAATGCTGGTTAATATTACGCAAGAGCAATACGCGTTATTTCAGCAGGTACTGGATGCCATAAAAACACAGGCCACTGAAATATTGTCGCAAAATGATCCCTTAGATTAATGGCGAATCAAAAGCACTTTCGGTGAACATAATGAGCAAACAAAAACGCAATTTAACGTTACTTCTATTGATCGGTGCTTTGGGAATGATGGCCTTCCCCTCCCACTCAAGCACCTCCCCTGATGATCCGGCATTGCTTGCCAGAGGCGCTTATCTGGCCCGGGCGGCGGACTGTAATGCTTGTCATCGGGGTGTCGCTCCCGGCTCTGCGGATTACAGCGGTGGCCTGGCTATATCAACCCCGATGGGTAATATTATCGCGACCAATATTACACCGTCCGAACAGTACGGGATTGGTCGTTATTCCGAAGAACAGTTTAAACGGGCAGTGACAGAAGGAATTCGCGCTGATGGAACACATCTTTATCCTGCAATGCCTTACAGTGCATACCAAGGAATAAGTGATGCTGATATTCATGCGCTTTATATCTGGTTTCAGCAAAGTGTTCCTGCCTCAGATAATCCACCTCCTGAAACATCCTTAAGTTTTCCCTGGTCAGTCAGAGGATTAATGGCGATATGGAATCCTTTGAATGCTGAACTTCCCGAATCAGTAGCATCACAAAAAAATCCTCAGATAGAACGTGGCTACTATCTTACAGAAGTGCTGGGTCACTGCTCCGCCTGCCATAGCCCTCGAAATATTATGATGGGTGAAGATATGGGGCAGCGTTTTTCCGGAGGTGATATTGGCGGCTGGCATGCACCTAATATTACTGCCGACCCGGTTAGCGGGATTGGTGGATGGAGTGATTCAGACCTGTCGCACTATTTGAAAAGCGGAAATTTACCCGGTAAAGGCACCGCTGCTGGCGGCATGGCTGAAGCTGTTGACCATAGTCTGCGTTACCTTTCCGATAACGATATCAGTGCTATGATCGCTTACTTGCGTCAGATACCCGCCATACGCAATTCTGACGATCTAACCCCTGCATGGCAGCATAATCAAAAACCTCAGACAGCTGAAAACATTGACCATGAAGCGGCGCTACTTTATCAACAAGCTTGTGCTGCCTGCCATCGCTGTGATGGTGAAGGTGCTTATAACAATACTTTCCCTTCGCTAAATGCCAATACCACCACGGGAAGCACCCGCTCTAACAATTTGGTGAAAGTCATTCTTGATGGCGTTCAAAGAGAAGGCGCCAAAAGCGGCGGTAATATGCCCGCTTTTGGCGAAGCATTAACTGACCAACAGGTTGCCCAACTGACCAATTATGTTGCTCATCGTTTTGGTAATCCTTCCAGTCAGGTCAGTGCCAGTGATGTTGCCACTCTGAGAGCCGGGGGAGAAAAACCGCTGATTGTCAGATTATTACCGGTGTTCTATGGCATTGCTGCCGTTGTCATTATTTTACTGATAGCACTGTTTCTCCGTCGTTCTCGTCGTAAAGGAGCCTCACAATGAAATTCATACTAAATGGAAAACCTGTTACGTTTGACGGTGAGCCTGATACGCCTTTGTTATGGGTCCTGCGTGAAGATCAACAGCTAACAGGAACAAAATTTGGCTGCGGAATCGGTGCCTGTGGAGCCTGTACCGTACATGTAGATGGCGAAGCGGTACGCTCCTGTTGTTATCCATTGCTATTGGTAGAGGGGCGACATGTTACTACTATTGAAGGGCTTAGCCCGGACCGTTCGCATCCGGTTCAAAAAGCCTGGATAAAAGAAGAAGTTCCTCAGTGTGGATACTGCCAGTCAGGCATGATTATGGCGGTTTCTGCCGTCATGGCTCGTAAGCCTCTGCCTCCAGAACCTCAAGTTTATAAAGAAATCACTAACATCTGTCGCTGTGCAACTTATCACCGTATTCGCCTGGCAATTCATCGCCTGTATCAGGAACAAGGAGAATAATCATGGCACTGTCACGTCGTCAGTTTTTAAAAAGTGCGGCAATCTTCTCACTGGTTATTCCTTTGATACCCGGAGCCAACGCAGCACTAATTTATAATTCCCCTGAGCTTCCCCCTGATGATTTACCAATGAATGACTGGATCTGGATTGGGGCTGATAATCAGATAGTTATCGGTGTATCACAATGCGAAGTTGGTCAGGGTATCTATACCGGATTAGCTACTGTATTAGCCAGCGAAATGGATGCTGACTGGGATAAGGTTAAAGTTAAATTCGTTATTGGTCGTGATGCCTATCGTCAGGAATCTGGCGGTGAAGAAAGATCTCAATTCGTAGCCGCCTCAACCTCCATGACCAACTTCTATCAGAGAATGCGTGTCGCCGGTGCTCAGGCCAGATGCTTTTTCATCGCTGCCGCAGCACGTGAATGGAATGTTGATGCTCAACAGCTACGCACTGAAAATAGCTTTGTTATTGACGATCATCGGGGTAAAAAAATTGCCTATTCCGATCTCATTCACTGGTCGCAGGATATTCCTCTGGAAGCTAATCCTGCACTGAAAACCGCCGAACAGGAAAAAGGCAGCCTGATTGGTCGTAACCTGCCCCGTATCGATTGTGGCGAGAAAGTTGATGGCAGTGCTGAATTTGGTATCGATGTTCAGGTACCAGATCTGCATATTGGCGTACCCTGGATGGGACCTTCTCTGAATGGCAAACTGGGCAGCATTCGTAACGAAAAACAGATCCTTTCTCTGCCAGGTGTCATTGCTTTAGTTCGCACTCGCCACTGGTCAACGCTGAATATGGCACGACTGGACCCGGATATGGCTCCTAATACCATTATTGTGGTCGCAAGAACTTACTGGCAGGCGAAAAAGGCTGCCGATCGGCTGGATGTGGAGTGGATATTCAGTGATAAGGATAATTTTTCCAGTGAAACCATTAACCAGGATAATAAAAAGGCACTGGAAAGTGATGATTTCATCACTGCGACCAATATCGGTGATGCTCAGGGAATCATAGATAATGGTCGAAATAGCTCCCGGTTTCATGAAGCTCGTTACAAAGCACCCTACATCACCCATGCCACCATGGAACCCTGCAATGGCACATGCTATGTAGAAAAAGATCGGGTCACCGCCTGGGGGCCTTTTCAGGGACAGGATCTAGCCCAAAAGCTGATATCAATATTTGCCGGGGTACCTATTGAAAACGTCACCCTGCACAACACACTTCTTGGTGGCAGTTATGGGAGGAAATATATTCCCGACCCTGCTATGCATGCCTGTCTGGCGTCGAAAGCTACGGGTAAACCGGTTAAAGTGATTTATCCTCGCGAGGTTGATATTCAACATGCCTATTATCGTCCCGGAAACACCAGTCATTATCAGGCATTGCTGGATGAGGATGGTTATCCTTTAGCCCTATGGGCTCGCTACGCTGGTCAGGGATTATTCTGGCAACTACATCGTTCACGGGTAACAAAAAACGGTGGCTGGGATGAAACCATTGTTGAATGTGTCTACAACACCCGCTATGACCTTCCTGCACTTAAAGTGGAGTCGATAACCGTTGAGCAAAATATCTCCCTGAGCTTTCTTCGCGGTGTAGGTAGCGTTGCCAGTATCTTCTTTCTGGAAAGCTTCATTAGTGAACTGGCTATCAAAGCCAATAAAGACCAACTTGAATACCGCATGCGACTGCTAAAAAATGAGCCTGAAATGCAGCGAGTATTAAAAGCGACGGCGGATGCCGCAGGTTGGGGTAATCCTCTGGCGGATAACCATTATCAGGGAATGGCCGTCAATATCTGGGTGGCACGAGATGAAGCTTTTATCAGTTATGTGGCTCTGGTTGCTGAAATAGAAGTTCTGGGTAGTGCATGGAAGGTCACCCGAATGGTATGTGGTGTGGAGTGCGGTAAAGTGATCAATCCGGGGCTTATCAAAGCAAACATCGAAGGTGGGATTGGTTTTGCGCTGAGTGGAGCCTTACACAGTCAGCTTCATTTTGAACATGGAGGCATCGTGGAAAGTAACTACAATAATTACGGTGTACTTCAGCTGTCAGAGCAGCCAGAAATTGAAGTGGTTATTCTTGATAGTGAACGTGCCCCGCAAGGTTGTGGTGAAGTTTCAACTGCGGTAGTTACGCCAGCTATTGCCAGCGCATTACAGGTTGCCACGGGCAAAACCTACACTGAAATGCCCTTCCCGGCTATTTTAGAGCGTTAGATGCCAGGAATATTGCTGATCGCCGCAGGCAAAGGTGAACGCTACCGGGCGGCTGGCGGAAAGGGAGAGAAACTCATGGCTCCCCTTTCTGCTCATCATGGCCGCCCACTTTTCAGCGTAGTACTGGAAACCGCGATCGCCAGTCAACTGCCGCTACATATTGTTACCCGTCCGGACAACATCCCCATCATACAACTGGCTGCTGATAACGGTATTGCAGTAACCCTGCTTAACAGCCAGAGTATGGGGGAAAGTATTGCAGCGGGAGTAAAAGCGACCGATGACTGGGATGGCTGGCTAATACAACCTGCTGATATGCCAGAAATTACCGTCAGGGATTATCATCGTATCGTACAGGCCCTGCAACACAGTTCGCAGGCCAGACTTTATTGGCAGGAGCAGCCCGGTCATCCTGTCGGGTTCTCTCAACAATGGCGAGATGCGTTATGCCAGCTCTGTAATGAAGAAGGCGCTAAAAACGTGATTAACCATTCATTGCTTAGGCTAAACGGCCATCCGGGTGTGGTTATCGATCGTGATTTTCCTGAAGAATAGTTGCCAGATTTTTATGTTTTACAATATCTGCCATCACAGATAGTGCAATTTCTGAAGGGGTTTTGCTGCCAATATCCAGACCAACAGGGGCATGCACTCGTTCTAATTCTGATTCGGTTAACCCTCCTGTCCGGGCCAGTCTTTTCAATCGATTCTCACTGTTTTTAGCCGAGCCCATTACGCCGATATAAAACGCCGGGGTATTTACGGCCTCCATAATAGTTAAATCATCCATGCGAGCATCATGTGTCAGCGCCACTATCGCGGTCTGAGGATGACAACCTTCAGTCTCCAGATACACAGCAGGAAACTGCTCCAACACACTGATGGGCGAGCTGACTAATGGAAGTAATTGTGTCAAAAACTGCGGACGAGGTTCACAAATAACAACTTCAAACCCCAAACTATAAGCAAAGGAGACGCAATATTCAGCCACACTGGACCAGCCAGCCACAACCAATCGTGGAGATGCACCATGCCAGATGGTTACCATTCCCGTTGATAGATCAACGCCTGGAGCGCTTCTCTGATTCACGTCATTCAGACTATGGCAGGCATGGGACAATATCAGCTGTTTTTGCAAGGGTTGACTGCCATTCACCGCGGCAAGCATTCTTTTTAAATAGCGTTGCGTATTGTCATCGGGCTGCAGAAACTCAACCAATACATCCAGCCTGCCGCCACAAGGCAATCGGGTATCCGGCTCCAGTCCTCCATCACCATAGGTTACAATTTGGCTGAGTTGGCGCCACTGCCCGGCTTTTATCTGGCGAAGAAAACTCTGTTCGACACAGCCGCCGGATAATGATCCACACCAGTTACCCTCGGCATTAACCACCATCAACGCCCCAGGAGATCGCGGTGAAGAGCCCCAGGTTTTTAGTACCGTACATAACCAGACCGGCTGAGCTATTGCCCAGTCAATGGCTTGAAGAATAACTCGTTGGTCAGTTGGAAGTGATGAAGTAACCATAAGCCTCCCGGACAGACATTGCTCAGATAGGTTAACTCAGTTGTATCATTATTTGCATTTGCAAGCAAATAGCTTTGATTTTGACCAAAGCCATTGTCAGAACAGAATAGATTATTGGTGGAATTTGATGGAGATTATGAGCCGGGAACGTTGCGGGTCATTTCACCGCAAGCTTAAAACTATTATCTATTCGCATAAAAATCTCATCTACAGACACAGAGCCATCCAGACGAATAGTTATCCAGTACTTTTTGTTCATATGGAAACCGGGAAAATACTTTTTGCCGTCGGTAAGTGCAATGATGTCATCAGGGTCCATGCGTAAATCAAGGATCTCAATGCGCTCTTCCCCATCTAAGCCTAACTTATTATTTTTTATCGTTAATATTGCACCGTACCATTTTGCATTATCCTGACGTCGAAAAATGGCATTATCAGGCGTACGAGGCCATAAGAACTCCAGCTCATCATGGTATTTATCTCTGATAAATTGAATGACTTGCCTGGTTACCGGGCTTTTAAAAACATCAGGTATAAAGCATACCTTCGCGATATCAGTTAAAACCCGTTCATACTCTTCACGAAGTTTTCCAACAAACGCGCCGGTGGTTGCCACAACATGATGAAGCACATAATCCTCTCCAGTGGACGTATCAATGACCGTCGTTGATACAACGCCTTGGGATGAAACCACCACCGTCATTTCAAACTGACCTTCAATCAAATCCGTTAAGTAAACATAACGGTTGTCATGTTGGTTAAATCCGTAAGCCAGTAGTTTCTGGATATCCACTTTACGACGACCAAATATATCGATAATGCTTTTCATCTGCTGTTTTCCGCCCTGTCCGGTAACCGTATCGAGACTTTCTTTATCGCTATATTTAGGCATATAAATGTGCGCATAAATACCTGAAAATTCAAATTTGCGAAGCAACAGGGGAAATTATAAAAAATGCCTACCGTACAAAAACCGTCTTAGCGTAGGATATTTTCTGCTTAGTTAATTTTAGGGATGAAACAACATGCTCTCAGCCATTCAGCTTTCGCCTGCACAGGCGTTTGACTTCCTTCTTTCTGTTGCCACCACCAGACCGGTATTTATGTGGGGAGCGCCGGGGATCGGAAAAAGTGCATTAGTGCAGAAGTTTGCTAATGAAGTTGGCATGGAATGCGTATCACTGCTCGGCAGTCAGCTTGCACCGGAAGATTTAATGGGTATTCCTCAAATTGATGGTGAATGTTCGCGTTTCTTTCCCCCTGTGAATATTGTACGTAGTGAGCCATTTATCCTGTTTCTGGATGAGCTAAATGCGTCATCTCATGAAATTCAGAAGGCTTTCTATTCATTGATTCTTGAGCAGCGTGTCGGTGAATATCGACTGCCAAAAGGCACCATTGTTATAGGTGCTGGAAACCGGGCAAAAGATGCCGCTATAGTCAAACCAATGCCTTCCGCATTGATTAACCGTATGGTGCATATTCATCTACGAGCCGATCATCGGCAATGGTTGGACTGGGCCATTAATGAGTCTGGAATTCATCCATGGGTGGTTGAATATATTCAACTGCGTCCGGATCAGCTCTGGAATGAACCACCAAAACATGAAGAACCTTTCTCTACACCACGCAGCTGGCATATGTTATCTGATGCATTGCACTCCTTTGGCAACGATATTAGTGATGAGATGCTTGAGGCTCTCATTTATGGGCTTCTTTCCCCTTCCCATGCGGGTGGTTTTAAAGGTTTTATCAAACAAATTCGTCAAAAATTCACTATAGTTTCAATCATTAAAGGTGATGCTAACTGGCCAGAGGCACCGGGCGATCGTGATATTCTCTATTTTCTTGCTCAGGCTTTTAGGTCTCATTTGTATAAAGAGTTACCTGCTGAAGAATCTGCATTGAAGGGAGAACACCGACAGCTAGCCATACAGGCAAAAGATCGGTTGAAATCACTGGCACGTATTAGCGTTGAAATTGCTCAATCGGTCATGAGTGAAGACGATCAGGGGCGTAAACTTCCTTCCTGGTTTTTATTAGAAGTGGCACGGGACCTTCCACGGTTAGCGGTTCGCTAATGAGCAGGGAAAAAATACGCAATAATCCAGCACTGGAAGCTTGTCATGAAGGCATAACCCTTATCAATAATCACCGCCTGTTCGAACCCATATGGCGAGAAATACGCTGTCATTTTGATAATGATGGGCAGTATGTTTCCTCAAAAGCCTGGCTGGCTATCTCACCGAATGGTGACATCTGGCTTAATGCCAAACGTCATGCAACACCACAGCAATGGTCAAGAATGATAGCTCAAGGGCTGGTAACGTTGGGATTTGGTTTAATTCAGAAACGTTCACCCCAGATGTTATGGGAACTTGCGACATTAAGCGTAGTTAATAAATTCTGCGATGAACTCAAAATTGGTCCTTTGCCCGGTGAATTGCAGAACTGGCCTTTTCCTGAACAGCTGAGTAACGATGCGGAAGTGGTATTTCGTGAATGGGTAGCCGATGGTTATCCGGACTTACTCAGGCAATGGCATCATATCTGGTGTGGCGGTTCAGGCTCATGGTTTTGCCAGTTGGAGGCTCCTCCTCGTCGCTGGGGGCAACCAGTCGACTGGAAAGCGCTCTTTGTCGAAGGCATTACCCAAAGCGTCCAGCAGGCGTTGGAAATTGCGGGTGGGCATTTAGCGACTGACGCTCGTCCTAAAGTTTTGACAGTGGCACAAAAAGCCCGCCGCCAACTAATGGACTATTTTCCTTTATTGGGTGCTCTGGCTGCCAGCTTTGATATTGAAGAGGATATTCATTTATGTAGTCAATATGATATCCGCGTAGCCGCTATTGATGTTGGAGCACATAAAATTTGGATGAACCCGAGTGCCAGACTCAATCAGGCTGAATGTCTGTTCGTATTTGCCCATGAATTGCTTCATGCAGGTTTAAATCATACTTCTCGTCGACGTGGACGCGACCCATTGTTGTGGAATGTTGCCTGTGATTTTTCAATTAACAGTTGGTTAATTGAAATGCAGGTCGGTACGCCACCATCATTAGGTTTGTTATATGATTCTCAGTTTGCAAATTCATCCAGCGAAGAGATTTATGACATTCTGGCACAGGATGTGCGCCGGGCCAGAAAACTGATTACCTTACGTGGAAATGCCGGTGAAGGTGATATTCTGGGTAACGACGAAGGTTCTATTTTTGTCAATGCGGAAGCGTGGTGCCGCAGAGCTTTAAATCAAGGACTTGAACGCTGTTTGTATGGTTCTTCGCGTGGAACAATGCCAGCAGGACTGATCGAGGAGATTCGCAGTCTTGCTCAACCACCGATCCCGTGGGATGTTCGACTTGCCGAGTGGTTTGATGAGCATTTTCCACCACCAGAATCCCATCGTAGCTATGCGCGCCCCTCCCGGCGTCAGTCGGCTACGCCCAATATTCCACGCCCTTCTCTGGCTAAACCTTCAGATGAAAGTCGCCTGTCCCGGGTATTCGGCGTGGTTTTGGATACCTCCGGTTCAATGGACCCTGTTCTGTTAGGGAAAGCGCTGGGCGCTATTGCCAGCTATTCGCTGGCCCATGATGTTTTTATGGTGCGCTTAATCTGCTGTGATGCTCAGGCTTACGATCGTGGTTGGGTTGAGCCGGAACAATTACTTTATCGTTTCACCCTTCAGGGGCGAGGCGGCACAGTATTACAACCGGGAATCGATCTCCTTACCCGGTTATCAAAACAGGGTGATTTTCCCAGCGTTGGGCCGGTGTTGATAATTACCGATGGATATTGTGAAAGTCAGATTAATATCTCGATGGAACATGCATGGTTGCTGCCGGAGGGACGGCGTTTACCCTTTGTTCCTCGTGGTGAGCAGTTCAGAATACAGTGAAATACGATTTGAGAGATTCGATGCAAATAATGACCAAAGATATATTCTCGTTTCCTGTCATTTTCACCGATGATTACGGCACAAACGATGTATTGTGTTATTCCAACGGATATTCCTTGCAGTTAGAATTAAGAGGCATTCGACTAACGGGTACCTCTTTTAATCTTCTTTCGTTTTCTGATGGGGATAGGCAAAAAGCATTGGCTACATTTGTCATGGATAAATTCGATACTATTGAAGGTTTATTCTGCGTAAAACTGCCACTATCGATTCAGAAAGATACGGTGATGACATCAGGCGTTCTGTTATTAAATTTTGATTACCGGAATGAGAAAAACGATATTACATTTTCTCTCGAATACAATAATCAAACATACGGCACTACAGGGGTATTCTCATTTGTAGAGGATGTTCTCATCACTCTACAAAAACTGCTGCCTGAGGGTTGCCGACTTCGCTGTTGTATGTCATGTCGTTTTTCAAGCTACCACCCTGTGGGTAATAACGATTTTGGCGCTTTGGCCTGTTTCAGGTTAATGAAAGGTGACGTTGTAACTGTCGATGATAAACATTCACTGATGGATCTGTGGGATAAAAGCATTAAAGAAAACAAACACATTACCGTACAGGAAACATTTATCTGCCCCGAGTATGATGAGAATACTGGCGCGGTATGGATGTATAAAAGCTTTTAAATAGCGTTCTAGATTAGTTTATGGTTTAACAAAGTTACCGTTGCTTAATGACAGCCAAAATGGCTCCCATCCATCAGGTGGGTCCCACTCACCAGAGCCATAAATAATATTGTTCCGAATATCATTAATGATTACACCATCAATAGCGCATTGTTTTGACTGCCAGACTATTCCCGTATTTATATCAACCAGAAAAATATATGAGAAGGTAGCTACCAGAAAAGTATCACTGAGTACTTCGGCGAAAATATCGGGAACCGGATATAGATAACCAACATAGTCATGAAGAAATATGCTTTTTACTTCACTCGAGGCTATATCAAATAAATGAGCATGCTGACCATATAACACTGCAATTGTCTTATCATTACAAAGAACGTCACAAAAACACTGCTCAAGCAAATAGCCGTCCTCGTCTATCTCTGCAAAAATGCCAAGAATAATAACAGGCTGATTATTTTTACAGACTAAGACTTCTCTTCTTATCGTTGAACGGCTGGAGAAAGAATTAATATCGACTCTGCAAAGATGACTGCTTATATCATTACTATTCTGATTAACATCAATAAATTGCGCGCTGTATTCCATATCTGACTCTTCGTCTATTCATTCTATTTTGATCGTTTTGCAGGCGTCCCTGACCATAACAGCAGATTTTCCGGGCTCATACTGATATCAGGTGCATAACGATCAAATCGGATATCCATATTCTGTGCAGCTATCAGATTACGTTGAGCACCGCGATGACCTTGTTCAGCAGCTTTGGTATACCAATCAATAGCCAGTTGAGGCTCCTGATCAATTCCTCTTCCTTCCTGACAGGCAATACCCAATAGAAACTGTGCGTCTGGTACGTTTTGAGCGGCAAGTTTATGCAGAATGTTAACGGCCTTTTTGCACTGAGTGTTATCACCACTGTTTAAATAGAATATTGAAAGGCAACATAAAGCCTCTGTATTATTTTGAGCGGCAGCTTTTTGGCACCAGTAAAATGCCTTTTCGCTGTTTCGTTCAACTCCTTCACCATGTTGATACATATAAAACAGATTGAGCTGTGCCTGAAAATATCCCAATTCCGCAGAGCGCTGAAGGCAAGAGAAACCTTTTTCTCTGTCTTGCAAACATCCTGTTCCATCGTCATACATATAGGCCAGGTTAAACAATGAGATAGGATGTTGCTGTCCGGCTGCCTGTTGATACCAATACACCGCTTGTTTACTATCCATTTCAACTGCACCACCAAAATGATATTCGCTCCCCAATCTGAATTGGGCTTCGCTAAAATTATTCTGTGCAGCGCGTTGCCAGTAAAGGATCGCTTTATTCCAATCTTTTCCTAAAAACGTTTCATCATAATAGATAGTACCCAGCGCGTATAACGAGTACGGATGATCTTCTTTTTCTATTGCTTTGAGATACCAAAAGGTCGCCTGTTGATAATCTTGCTCAACGCCTTCACCTAAATGATATAACCGCCCAAGATTATGTTGTGCTTTTGCATTACCAAGTTCTGCTGCCTGACGATATAAAGACAGTGCCTGTTTTATATCCGCAAGGACCCCGGAACCATGTTCATATAGCAGACCAAGGTTATTTTGAGCATTAGTACTTCCCTGAACGGCCGCTTGCTCATACCAATAAACAGCCTGTGAAAACTCACTCTGAGCTACATAACGTTTGGCCAATTGAAACTGCTCTTCTGCATCCGTTGGCGAAGAACGTCGGGATAAAAAACGAGTAATGAAATTCAACTATGCATCCCTGTAAATACCTTTTATTTCATCGCTTCCGCATGCAACCTAAACGCTTTCAAGGTCTCAAACGGCCCATCGACAACAAACTGGTTTGCCAGCCAGGCAGGAACACTACCACCTGGTTCTGCCGCTACCTGATAAATAACTTTGGTGGTTTGCGCATCAACAGGAATGAATTTCCAGAATCCATCAAGTTTGGTGATACGAATATGCCCCTCAGCAGGCGGAACGTTTTGTGGTAATGCAGTGATGTTAACGGTAATGGTGCCATCTTTATCCTGCTCTGCACGGCTGAGGATCGACAAATCCCGATCGGATACTGGCCACGCAGTTTTAATTTGTGAGTAAGCCCAGTAATTGTAGCCTTCTTGTTTAATCAGTCGGGCCTGTTTACAGCCGTACATTAATCGACAGGAAAGAGGCATATCCGCCAACATTGTGGCAATAACCTGTGGCTGGGCTTTGATAGTAGTTTCAGCGCGATAGGCTTTAAATGAAGAGTCTGCAGGAGTAGATAAGAATACGCGAATATCTTCTTTATCAACGGCAAGCTGCCAGTTATCCGCATGGGCCAATGAACTAATAAACAGCAGGAGTAGCGCAATAATACGGTATGACATGATGAGTCCTTTTTAGTCAGCTGTTCCCTATTTCTGGCAGTATATCAGCTCAATGGCGGATTTAGTGTTTCTTAATCACCTTACCAATAATCTGAATAAAAACAATATCTCATGCCGCATTGGGTGCATCATAAGCTTTGCGTTTAATCTTCGGGTTGTTAGTATGGGTTGGTGCTAAATGCAGTGGTAGCTGATATCAATAATTTAGGGATAAATGATGCTCTCTTTTCCATCCCCTGAGGCCTATATCTTCTGGTGGCTATTATTACCGGTTTTGTTCTTTCCCTTTTATTTTGTGCCATTTTTCTTAAAACGATACCGATATGTATTGATCTACTGCACAACGGTTGCCGTTATTGCTCTGGCGCTACTGTACCAGTTCAGGCACTCTTATCAGGGCTCAGAACTGATGCTCTATACCGTTTCTGCTGTCGTCTTTAGCGGAATTATCAGATGTATACAGCTGTTTTGGAAAAATCAGCGAAAAAAAATAGCTACGATAGGCGCGATCATTTTCTACGGTATTCTGCCACTTTCAGGTGGCCTATTCTGGCCGGTATATTTAGTCGGTGTTCCCCTATGGGAATCCTGGGAAAACCGACCTGACAAAGATTGTATTGCTAAGGGGCGCTTAATATCGCTTGAACCGGGGGTGATTTACCGTCTGCATCCTGTTTATGGTGATGATTTTTGGGTCGTACAGGGCGATGAAACCTTCAATGTTTCCTCTAAGAAGTTTTGCCAGTCTTTTTCTACTGATGTGGCGTTTCCAATAGATAAACTGGAATTTAGTTTTTATGAACTTTGTCGCTCGCCACAAACGTCCTGGCAAAAGGCTTATTGTGCGGGAAACTCGCAGAGTCTGAGGTTAAGCAATTTAATATTAAAACGTTCAGCATCAGACAATGAAAGCGGCTGGCAACAATTACAAGAAGCATTAAACGGCTCGCGAAACATTCAACGATTGCAGGGACAATTGCCCTATAGCCCTTATTACTACACCGACTGGTTGCAAACCGTTCAGTTTGATAGTGGAGTTACGACCTATGAATTCTATCGTTCTGGTGTGAGTACGGTGGTTAAACATCCTGACTGGTTACATCAGCAACCAGAACCTGTGGTACTCAATTGTTCACAAGAGTATTACGTTAGGTGCAACACGGCTTATCTTTACCGTGATAGCCTGTATATCCGTTATTCCTATAATCGCGCTAAAGATAACCAGCGATATGATTTTGATGAAGATGCCCGACATATTTACGATAGTAACTACATCAATACACAACTTAATGCCGCTCGGGAAGCTGCCAGTATTGCTGAAAAGTTCCTTGAAGAAATGCGGGTATATTAACGGTATTAATTAACAAAAACGGCGGAATCACTCCCGCCGTTTTTTCAGTATTAACTCAATAAAAATAAACTACGTTACTGATTGTAGCGCGCGAAATCTTTTGATACCGGTTTGAATTTCTTTTGATACTGAGCTGCTAATGGCGTTTTAAAAACATTTGATACTAAAAAGATGGGTGACAAAATAAACGAGAGGTAACCCTCTCGTTTTATCATGAACAATAATTGAACATTATTTTGGCAGTGGTGGCCATTCAATATCAGGGTATTTTGAAGCATCAATCCTATTAAGCAATACGCGGTATTTACGCCATTCATTATATAGCCGCTTTTCCTCATCAGTAGCCATATCAAGGTCAATAGCGTCTTGTAGGGGCGTGATAATGACACTTGCTTCAGCTAATTTCTCAGTTCTTTCTGCGTTCGCTATTTCCATCACTTGCTCGTATGTCAGTGGGGGGATATCTCCCCAAGCAGGTAAGCCATCACGCCCGGCAATACGGCGCTTTCCATCAGGCGGGGTACCTGAAAACTCATTAAAAATATCAAGAGAGATATTAATAGCATCGTCAGGCCATGTTCCTGCCGTCTCATAATTTTCTTTACTATCAAATAAATAAAACGCATTTGTCGTTTTGCTATAAAAAATCATTATACTTTACCTTCTGCAATCCAATAAAACGCATTTGTGCTACCCGTAATAGTGCCTGTTCCATCAATCTTATAAGCGCGACAGACTGCACCGACATTAGACGACGCAGCATCATTGATAATGATTGACTGTATGGCTGTTGGCACTGACGACTGTTTATAACCAAAATAGACAGCATCCGGTTTTACCGAAAAGGCAATCGGGTAGTTGATTGTTACATCACCACTCGCATTAGCAACAGACGTTCCCCACTGTCGGATATATCCACCAGGGAGACGTTGAAAACCCGAAGCCCCCAGACTCCCGGCTGACCCGACACTTGAGCTGAATGACGACATGTCGGGTATTTGATTTACTCCAGTACCAACACTTCTTTTTGCCGCATCTTTCAAACCCAAATTTTTCAGAGCCTCCTCTATATCAGGAAGATCCGCAAGATTACCATCTTTAGTTAGTTTTGAATTAATTACCCCTGAAAGCTGGTTTAAATTCCCCTTTTCAAGCGACAGGCCAGCGCCAGTAATTGCATTAATCAGCTCACCCTGAACGATATTAAACCACGCCGCGCCAGGGTAGCTGGGCGGACTTTCAGTAAACCAGCGGGGCGTTGAGCTAACCGCTTCACCTACTGGCGGCATCGTACTGACGCCTGATTCATTATCAAGAAAGTACATGTCTTATTCCTCAGATAGATAGACAAAATGAATATGAGCCGGACGATAACGATCAAGCAGACACTCTAAATCGCCGTAATCGTAAACCTTTAAACGCGTCGTTACGTCATCAAGGACCGTCATATCGTGTAAAAATGGCGCGCCGATATAAACATACGCTGTCCACCAGTTTTCCTCCGGATAAAGCGGATAAGTACAAGTTCGCAGACAGTGATGTGGGTAATACTCACGAATTTTAATGTTGTAACCGCGCTCTGCGGCCAGTTGTTCAAAAAAACGGGTACAGAGTGAACCGGTCATCTTCAACTTGGCCGCCAGAGCCAGACGTCGGTTATCAATGGTCAGGTCGTCACCGCCCGGGCAGTCCGGGAGCCCTGCGAAAGCCTCCCAGTCAGGCAGGAGCATAAAGGCATTATCAGCAAACGACTCACCCTATAGTCGGTCGCCTATGGTATCAATGCGCGCCAGTTCGTCCCCCAGACCTAACATGAGCTTACCCAGTTGACTGTCCGGCGAACGTGTCCAGGCTCGCCCAATCGGCAACAATGCCAGCCCGGCCTGTTGATACTGTTCCGGGGTCATTGCCATGTGATATCACCTAACACAATCAGCTCATGCTCCCGGGCGTAAACATCCCCGGAGAGTGAGACGATTTTCCCATCCGTCACACCGTCAGCCGTTGCTACGGCTGCATCCATTTTTGACTGGTACGCCATACCACCCGGCTCGGCATCAATCAGTAAATCCGTTAACGCAGCAGTAACGGCGGCCTGTGTCGCGGGTGTTTTAGGTGAAAGACGAATAACCGGATTTAAGGGGAGTTTTTTCGGGCCTGAGACAATCAACTCAACACAAGGCGGCTTACCCTCCCACTGGTTAGTCAGGGGGTTAATGTGCGCGGTAATGTAATCATTAACGCGTTCAATATCTGCTCCTGTCGGGAAGATATCCGACTGACCATCGAGCACAAACAGAACGGTAATAACGTTACGGCCAAAGGTTGAAAAGCACCAGGCTCGCGTCACACCGGCACACTCCAGCGCCCAGCGAATGTAATCATGTGTATTACCGCCACTGGGTGGGTACTGAACACGAAGCAGCAGACGCGAACGCAACGAATCAACGCTCTCAATCGCCGCGCCACCGCTGATAGTGGTTGATGCCACAATGGCCGCGCTCTTGACGTTCACCACCGGGGAAAGCAGCTCAACCTTAATGTTAGCGGCGGTATTTCCCGACGTTCCGACCTCCACGGCCTCAACGGGTACCTGAACGTTACCGGCATCGGAGACCATCACGGCCGAGGTAGATGTAAAAATCACACCATCCTGACGCTGCCAGCGTGTACCGATATCAATAACAGCCTCGCCGACGGTGTCAACCTGGATAATGCCACTGGCGGCGGTGGGCTGTTTACGCCATACCCCCCAGAACTCACAATGACGTAGCAGGATATCGTCATCAGCCAGGTGAGGCACAATGTTTCGTGCAATCCAGGACAGGCGGCCATACAGGCCGTAAGCATTCGCGGCGGCTGATGCGGCCACGCCCTCAGTGGCAAGGTTTGACGTACCAGTCCGAGTTTCGATATCCGTGCGGGTTCGGGTCAGTAACTCGCTTAATGTCGGTGATATATATGGCATTTAAACCCCGTTTAAACTGGCTTTAAACGACATCGGCAAAGTTTCGCCGTCGTTTAATAAAATGATAATAGTGAGCAGCAAAACGCCGTTTTCCGGATTGGTGGCCGTTACGCGATAATCGCGAATGAGTCCGGCTTTTGGCATCCAGACCAGCGCTTCATCGGCGTAAGTCCGAGCCTTTGTGATGACCGTCTGTAATTGCTTTTCACGCGACAATAACCAGAGCCGGGAGCCCAGAAGCTCACCGCGCCAGGAGTCACACCACCACCCGCGCCGGTCGGTCCCGCCGTCCGGTAATTCATCCGAAGACTGGGCCCGCCTGTCCGTAAACAGCGAGGCGATAACGTTGGTGGTGATGTTGTCACCCGTCAGACTGTCGAGCACGATATCGGCATCGTTCATCTGCCAGACCAGAGATATCATTATTGCGCCTCATCTGTCAGGGCACCGTCATGTTCACGGTGTCGGTGTGTTTTGCCACTAATACCACCACTGATATGGTCGGCGGCCTCACTGGTGCCGGTGGTGGTACTGTTCCCGAGTATAGAGACATTGCCCGCAAATTGAGTTTCACGTGCTTCAAACACAACTTCATCCGCGACAACCTTAAAGATTCGGCAAGTCACTTCGGCCACACCATCTTCCGTCAGGAGAAAGTGATGTCCGTCCATATGGTAAAGCGCACTGTCACCGGGTTTGAGTGAGCCGAGGCGAGTGGCTTTATTATCGACCACAACCGCGACCAGGTGCTCACGCATCCCACCGACGGAAAGGACAATCGCTTCACTGCCTGCCGGCGGGACGCTGGTATGGCCGTAATTCTGGAAGCGTTCGACATCATCGGCGGTGTCATCGTCCAGGATACTGATTTGAAGGTTTTGCGTCTTCAGGCTGTCATTGATGACATTCACCACAGCACGGGAAACCAGCAGTTGCATACGGCGCTTTAAGCTATTGAAGGCTTTCATCAGTACCAGAGCCCCCCTGAACCACCCGAACCGCCCGCGCCGGTACTTTCCTTTTGCGCCGGTTCATCAAATCCGGCCGCCGGCATCAGGGTCAATTTTGTGGTGGTACCGCCGTCATTGGTGAGCGACAGTTCCATCTGAACGATAAGGAGTTCACGCTCGGTATAACCTTCGTCAGGCACATCCAGCACCACTAGGCGGTTAGGCATCCATAGCGCCTTATCACGGGTAAACCAGTCGACCACCTCAACCACTACCGGCTGGCCGTGCGCCATTGCCCGGCGGCGCTCCCAGTCAGCACGGGAACGACTTTCATCTGAGTTTTGATTACTGTCGGCCACAATGACGGTCGGGCGATAACGGGTAATTTCCGTATCGGTCATGTCAACGCGCACACCGGTCGACTGGTGGGCGGTTTGTTCATCCCCCCACAGGCCACCGGCCGTTGATGACCCCAGCACAATGTAGTCGCTGAAGCGCTCAGACCAGGAGGAACGCATATTGATATATTTGATATTCTCACCAAAGCGCAGGACTTCCAGACGTTCCGTGCCGGCCGTGGTGAATATCAGGTCACCGGCCGCATTACTGTTAACCATCACGCCACGGTGTCGGGCGGCTTTCGCCAGGTTCTCAAAGACGGTTTCGCCGGGTTCGACTTTCCATACCCGAAACGGCTTCGCGGCCGTCTGTGTCGTCACTGACCAGACGACACTCACACCAAAGGGCTGACACAGGTCACGGGCAATGGTTTCAAGGGAAGCATTGCGCCACTGGCCGGACTTATACCGGGCGGCGCAGTCCACCAGGTCACCGGTCTTGTCACGACCTTCAGCGACAATGGTGCGGGTCTCGGCGTCAATAGTTCTGTCCATCGTGTCAATGTAGCCGCTGATAACCACCTGGCCGTTAATCTCCACACGGCAGGGTTGCCCCTCTTTCAGCGGGACATCCTTATCGGTACGGGTACGTGTCAGGCCGAGACTGAACTGACCGCTCAACTCTTCAATACTGCGGGTGACGCTTATCTCCGTCCAGCCGGTGTATATCTTGTTACCGACATAAAGCTCTATGGTGTTACTTATCATCTATTACCTCTACCGGCTCACCACCACGCACGAACGTCGGGTGCCTTAGTGCGTTACGCTGTACAAAACGGAATATCGGGGTACTGTCACCGGTCGCGCGGTACAGAATAACCAGCGCCGGCTCGGTAATGTTAGGCGTAACCAGGCGCGCATCCGGTAACGCGGCGGCGGCCTTTTTCATTTGTTCCAGGAACGTCAGACGCAAACGCTGTAAGCGTAAGGTGGTGTTAAACCAGAACGCATCCGCAACGCGGACATACTCGACGGCCAGCTCGTCGCCCAGTTCGTCAGCAATGCGCTCGCAATCCTCCAGCGTCTCGACCAGTGGGTGGTCATTCGTTAGCAGTTCTTCACGCTCGGTATCCAGGATGACCACGCTGTCATCGATAACGACCGACACCACGTCATCCTTACGACCTTTGATAATGTCGCCGGCATCACTGACGGCACTCTGTGCAAGTTCGCTCAGTGCGGAGATAATCACCGCTGACCGGATAGATTCCTGCATTCTGGCCGCTGCCGGTCGCTCGCTTAACGGCATGTTTTCGACACTGACGATGATTGAACGCAATGCACGCTGCGTGCTCGGTTTGGAGCCTTTCGACCCTGACGAGGTAAAGCCCTGAAACAGGTTCGTCAGGTTGCTGATAAGCTTTTTCGGCGACTTTATCAGGTTACCGATAGCGCCCTGCAACCCCTGAACGGTACCCAGTAACGAACCAAATCCGCCCAGGCTACTGAGGCCGGTGATAACGTTGGTGATGTTATTGACCACATTGGTCGCAAACGTGACCACCGCTTCAATATCGGCGGCAACGGCGTTGATGGTATCCCAGGCGTCAGCAACATCATTCGCGATGGCATCGAGCAGGCTGGCGTTCTGGTCAAGCAGTTCTGCTTCGCCATCAATCTCCGCCTCCGGCGACTCGTCCTTCTCGGCGATACTGAAGGTAAGTTGAAACATGGCGATGCGCTGTTCCTGCGTCGACAGGCGACAGTTCCAGGTTTCCACCTGCACATATAACGAGCCGTGGTAAGGGTGTTCCAGGTCGGCCGGTTCAGGCTCACGCAGGGCAGCAATCAATGTTTCCTTTTGCTCCAGGTAATCATCACCAATCAGCACACAGAAAACAGAAAACTCGTCAGCCGTGGCCCCCATGTTCTCCACCTTGCCAGTCTGACGGCCGGGGAACATATGTTTAACGATACGGTGACCACCTGACTGGTTGCTGTCATCGATAACGTAAAACGGCACACCACGAAACGACCCTTTACCGGTCGGTGGTTGAGCCGTAATTTTGTCCCATAAGGTGCTCCAGATACTCATTAATAGGCCCCCGTATAGGTATTGCCGGTATTCACCGAGATACCCACGCCGCTGGATTTAACCTGTGTTGAGGCAACAGTCGCCCCTGGTGGCAACTCAACTTTGAGCTTGATTTCACCTTCAGGTGGTTTAGGGGGCACCGGCTGCTGACCGTAAGGCATACCGAGCGCCGTCGGAATGTTGTCCTGTTGTTGCTGCTGGTAAGTAGTTACCGGCGGCAGTTCTTTGGGCTGTGACTCATTACCGACTATCGCGTCCCAGAACTCGCCCCAGGTCGGAGCCTCCCGAATGCGGTTAAACCGGTCCGACTCACCAAAAACCGCGACCAGGGCATCATCAACAATGGGGGTGACTTCGGAGGCAATTATCCCGGCAAGACCAGCTTTCATGACCATGCCGCCACCACCGCCAGCCACGAAACCGCCGCCGCCATTTTTCCCGCCACCGCCACCCAGTCCACCCACAGGCCAGTTAGTGACGAAAACAGCCTGAGTACCGAGCGCACCATCACCGCCAGCGCCGCCTGCCGGGTCGGTACCGTTTCCGCCCTGGCGACCTTTCCACCATTTACGGGCAGCTTTACCGCCACGATAAAGCTTACGGATAGCCAGCGCGCCACCGACACCAATGGCAATATTTTTCAAAATATCCGCGTAGCGTTGCAGTTCTTCAGGTGACAGTCCGTTGATGGCATCGGCAAAGTCCTGGATAGGTTTTGCCAGATTAAGATTCGCCCAGCGTTCGCCGGCATTGGTTAGCGACGTCAGCGCACCATTAAAGGTCTGTACGCTACGTGACGCCTTCTCATTCACCAGTCCGTCGGTTGTGATATCCGGCGCACGTAGTTGTTGCTGCTTATCCTGGTCGTTAAACGACATGGCAAGCTCCAGCATGTCACCGCTGAATACCTGACTCAGGTTGCGCTCTTTGTATTTAGACCGGTCACCGATATCCAGCATCAGGTCACCGGGTGAAACAAACTCGCCTTTTGATTTATCCTTCCAGACCTTCACGCCGTTACGCTCCAGTATCCGGCGTTTCTCTTTGTCCTTGAGCGCATCGTGCATTTGCTGAAGGGCGGCGGACGTCTGACCGCTGCTACCGAACTCGGCATCACCCAGACGCTGCATTGCCAGTAACTGGTAAAGTTGCTCCGGCTTTTGCCAACTGGTGCCATGAGTCAGGTTAATCAGGCCGTCCAGTTGTTCATTAAGGTTGCCGGTACCAATAGCGGACAGTGACGCGAAACCGTCATACACCTTGAGCATGGCGCTCGCATCTTTAATGCCTTTATTCCACAGCGTACCGGTATACTTACCGGCCGTGGCGGCTTCCAGTCCGATACCTTTAATCGCGAGCGCAAGGTTATCCATGTTCTCAATCAGCGCAACCGGATCGTTGGTTTTCTCCAGGAACTGGTCAACGGCCGCCATCACATCCGCATAAGGCAACTTACGGTTGCTGGACGTCTGCCACATCAGGTCGTCAACTTCCTTCATCTGGTCTGCGGTCATGTTGTACCGGTTACCCAGATTGACCAGTTGCTGCTGTTGGTCGCCGACCCGTTTACTCATCATGACCAGGCCGCCACCGGCAACAAACGTCGCCAGCTTATTGTCGAACTTATCCAGCAGGTTATTAACCTGACCCGTCGCGCCCTGGAACAGACGCATTGAGCGTGAACCATCCGCGCCCAGGGAGCGAATGGAAGAACCAAACCGACGGGCCTGGTTAACCACATTACCGGTCAGGTCAACAATAAAACGGGCGCGGTTGTTGGTTGTCATTGTGATAATCCAAGCAAGTTGTAGTATCGGATAAGTTGGGACAGCGGCAGGTTAAAGGCCCAGACCGGACCCGCACTCAACCGACATCCCACCGTCAGGGCAACGCGTTCAATCCCCCGAACGCGTTGCAGGCTCTCGCCCCTGACTCTCAACCTCCTCACCTAAACGTAATTCCTGAAGCGCCATAATGCTGTCGTTAAGCAGACCAAAATCACGTTGAGACAGCTTTCCAAGCTCGGCCAGTGAGACCGGCCCCTGTACAGGCCCGATACTGACCACCGCACGACGCATCATTTCATAGGTCATCTGAGACGGACTACTGACCAGCTTTGCACCCTGACGGGTTTCGACTACGCGCTCACTGGCGGTCTGAGCGGTCATCATGTCGCCGGCCGTCAGTTCGCGGATGACGACCTCCTTGTGGGTTACCTGGTTATCCTCCTTACCAACAACCAGGCCATCAATTAATGTAATATTCATCAGAGTTCCTGTGCCTCAATACCGTTAAAGGTGGTGGAGATATCGCCTTCACCCACCAGGGAGGATTCGCCAGTATTCCAGGCGCGAGCAATCAACCATTTTTTACCGATATCGGCTTCAAAAATGAGGGTGACTTCCTCCATCCCGTTTAGTTCTGCCATGGAAATATCTTCATGATTGGGAATGGTCGCGGTCACAATGGAGGGTGCCGGCGTGCCTTTCCAGCCATAAACCCGGTGACCGGTAACCGGTGCGCGGGTCAGGCCTCCCAGGGTCAGGTTAGCCCCCGGCAGGGTGGGATATTCACAGCCATTCACCCGAAGTAAGGCCGTCCCCTGATAACGTAAAGTGGTCATTTAACCCCCTTATAAAACATACTGGATAGCATGGGCGTAGATGCGGAACTGGTTCACCAGGTCTTCATTACTGCGCACATTGATTCGGTTACGGTCAGTGGTGGAGCGCTCCACAATCAGCGTCGATTTATACGCATCAAAGTTCTCAACCAGACCGCGCTCTTCAAGCTCGGTAAATAACGCCAGTAACTCATCGGTAATGATGGCCGGCGTCACAATAGCCTGACCGGGGCCAAACCGCGTCCCGTTCTCCGCGAGCTTATGACGCGGGAATTTTTGCGTAATGCGCGTACGGATGGCATAGCGGATATAAGACAGGGTCGCGATGGTTTCTACATCCAGATAAGACGGGTCCGGCGAGCCGTATTTATTCAGACGGTACATGGTGATACAGCGCTCAATCTGCACATAGCCGCCGGCATCCACGGTGTAGGTGCTGATACCGTCATACAGATGCAGGTTACGCTCATTAAGCGTCCAGCGCGCGGATGTCACTGGCGGTTTCAGGCCCGGCAAGGTCAGTGTCTGAAGTGGGCGCGCCGGGTCAATACTGAGTGAACCGACCGCCACGGCTGCCAGAACAGCCGCCCAGATATACGGAGGCTCGGGTGCAATATTGGTCCCCACTGTGGACAGCAGATAGTCATTACGAGCGGTACCAAAAGTGGACGTTTGCGCATGGGTGCCACGGAACGCCTGAAAACAGGTGCTGTCAATCTGGCGCATGCCGCCCCAGCGACTGACAAACTCGGTCGCCAGTAAGTCCAGGTTGGCTGTATCGGTGAACGGGTTGACCACAAACTGCCACCAGGCTTCGCCAAATGCGGCGATAGTGGGTGCTAAATCCGGGTTACCGGTCGCCCCTGACATAGGGGTAATGTCACAACCGATGCCGGTCGGCAGCATTTCTCCGGTGTAGTAATTCACCCGGACATCAATATCATTACCCGTCAGTCCTGACCATCGGGCCGTCAGAGTGACGGTATCTTCCGTTGCTTCTGCTGTCACCGGTAGTTCGGTTAACAGGTTAATGGCAGCCGCCGTTTTTTGTGCCAGTACCGACGCGGTATCGTCCACCTTCACGTTAACGTAAGCCTTGACACCGGCAATCATCAGCGCCAACTGACCGGCCTGTGAACAGGTTCCGGTTAACTTGATAGTCCCGCCAGCCTTTGGGCCTTGCGGGTCATCATCCACCGCCAGGCACCACAAATCGGTAAACGGGTTGGCGCTTAAAAAAGCGATAGCCATGGTCGCCAGTTGCGAACCAAACCCGAACGCTTCGCCGGCTTCGTCTTTTCGGGTGATGCGCACCACTTCACCGGCAGGCACGCGACCTGAGGTAAAGCGCAAGCCCATCATCAGGGTGCGATAGAGCAGTGCCGGCGTGCCGGTAATGGCACCGCTATTATCAATCTCGATATACGCCAGGGAGCCCGGATAGTCTCCGTAATGGTGTTATAAGAAGTCATGCTTTAACCTCTTTGGCTTTGGTTTTAACCAGCTCAACATCACCATCCATCAGGCGGCGCTGCCAGTAGCTGGTCTTGGGTTTCTTTTCGCCCTGGGGTGCCAGTGGCGCGTTAGTTTCCGGGTCACGAACAACCCGCCCGGCCACAGGCCGGATATGTAACTCACTCATGTTCTGTACCTGTGTAAAGGTGGGTGTTAAACGAATCCTGAACGGGGGCACCGTCTGCCTGCGGCCACTGGTGGTAATAGGTCTCAAACTCCCCGATGTCACCTTCATCAATACGGGATGGCATTTGTTGAGGAATATCGAAGTAAAGACCACACACCACCGTACCGGTCTTGGCGGCCCCCTTGCTGTAAAGGTTGGCTATCTGGGTAAAATTCGCCGCACCACAGGCGGCGGTAAGTTGACGGCCTTCCAGCCAGGCAACCAGACGGTCATTGATGTCATAGGCTCCGACACTGTCTTTACGCTGACCTGACAGGACAGAGGCACTGGAGAACAGCCCCCAGGTACCCATGATGACGCCACGGCGTGGGTCACGACGGCCACCAATCCAGGCGACATACACCGCCGGGCTCACGGAGGTAACCAGTCGGATGGTCTCTTCCGTCCAGGCTCCATCCAGACGATCCACTTTGAGCAGGGTTTTACCGAATGACGTGCGGATGCCGCTTATCAGTTCCTGCTCAATGGCGGCGGTGCGAGGCATGACTATCATCAGATATACCCCTTAGAGCGGTCACGCGCCCAGACCGAGCCGGCGTTCTCCATCACCACCACGTCGCCCGTATCCGGTTGTTCCTCGTCCTGCGTCAGGGCCAGACTGATATCACCGGTACTGACTTTTTCCAGGAAGCGGATCGTCGCGTCGTACTCCTTCTCGGCCTTTTCCGTGGCAGCGCCTGGTTCCAGTGCATAACGCGCCAGAATGCAGGTGTGACGGATAAGCACGGCCGGGACCTTTTGAAGCGGCAATAACAACCGGGTATCGATATAGCCATCAATGGCGGCTGACGCATCCGCCAGCGCGGTTTCGATAACCTGCTCGACGGTCTGTAACGGCTGACCGTCGTTATCACAGTCAATTTTTTGCTCGGCCAACTGGCGGAGCGTGTCACGACCATAACGCACATTCATATCAGCGACGGATGCGTAAACCATAATTACCCCTCAGTCGTCGGCGACAGGGTGTCATGCGCTGCAATAGCCGCCTTGATATCCTCTGCGCTGACATCCACACCAATGACGTCGCGCCATTGCGTCAGGCGTGGCTCACCTTTCTGGGTAAACCATTTGTCATAAGGCTCAATTTTTGACGCCAGAATGGCCGAGATAAAATTATCCTGCGGATTAACCTGGCTACCTTCAGTCGGCGCCAGTTCGGGCGGCATCGGCGTGTTGACAATACCGGGCATATCTACGCGAACAGATATAGCGTTATCGTCCACGGCCCCCGGCGTCTGATGACCCGGCGCTGATTCAGTGGCAATAACGGAGACCACCAGGCGCGGGTCGCCATCCAGTAAGTGCCACTGTGCGGCCGTAACCGGCGGCAGAATGTTCTCACCGCTTTTGAAGCTGAACCCCGCACGCCGATAGCCGTCATGAGCCGTGTTAACCACCATGACGCCTGACATTTCAACCACATCAGACGGGTCATAAGTTTCTTGATTCTCTTGCATGGCATTGTGTTTCCTTTATGTGTCAGTAAACGGGGCGTAAACCCCGTTTAAATCAGGTTTAAAGAAGGGTTAACGTAACCACGGGCAGACGACAATCTCGACGGCCTTGTAGTTAATGTTGCTTTCACCGCCGGCCTTGTTCTCGGCTTCGACGACACGTTTTGCCGCCGCACGGTTTTGAGGGCCCACAACCAGCAGGTTCGGCATAATCCCCAGCGGGCGACCCTGTGAGGACTCGAACAACATCATGGACTGGATGGCACTGTTCAGGTTGTCCTCGTTCAGCTCGGCCTTGGAGGCGAACGCCTGTTGCCAGAAGCCATACCCGGCGGCGACACGCGCATCCACGCCATACAGGAATTCGTCCACCATAAAGACGCGGTCGGATGTACCCGAGTCGGTTTTGGATTGCAGACGATAATCGCGGCGCTTCTGGAACAGTAACGGCTTGAGCGGTCGCGAAGTGTCCAGCAGGTACCACGCCGGGGCGGTGCCGTCCTGCATATTGGAGACGGTCGCTTCACCAACCGGGTGGTCAGTATCAAAAAAGTTCTGTTTGTCGTAGCACAGTTGAGTAAAACCATCGGACAGTAACTTGAAAATCAGTTCATCGGGATGGGTGGCGGCGGCATACCCCATATCCTCAAACTTCGGCATTAACACGCCATAGGTGTCGTCTTCAATGTATTCCGCTTTAATCCCTTCAGTGGCTTCATACTTGACGTTCTTGACGGTGTAGTCACTGACGGACATCTCTTTTACGTCACGCTCACCAATCCACTGTTTCAGGCGGGTAAACTCGCCCAGCCAGGCGTAGTTCTCTGACCCGGAGGTTGAGTTGACGATGGTCGCAATACGCTCATACAGCGGGGTATAGGTACCGCGTCCGGCGTTAAATGCCGTGTTAACGGCGGTATAAAGTGCCTGTACGGCAGCAGGTGAAATTTCCATAGTCAGAATTAACCTTTCATCAGGGCGATTTTATTGGCGAGGAATTCCGCCTCACTCACGCCGGTGGCTTTGATAACCGCACGGTCTTCAGCAGACAGAGCGACAGTGTTGGTTTTGGCGGGGGCCGGCAGAGTACTGGTCTGACGGGCACCCAAAGCCACAATCGGGGTACGGTGCAACAGGTTTGATGACAGTGCCGCCACACCGCCTTTTTTCGCCAGTGCCAGCAGACCAGGGACTTCAGATTGCATGACTTTTCCCTGAGCGCGGGCTTTACGGATAATTTGCTCGGCCGTCAGTGCGGCATTACCCAGGGAAGCTTCCGCCAGTTTTCGGACGAGTTTGTTGTACTCAGAGCGTGGCACGGCAACCGTCAGGTCAATACCGTGCAACTCCGCTTCCGCGATGATGGCTTCGGCTTCCTTCAGGTCGGCGGCGGTGTCTTCCACGATGGTGGTGGCCTCGCTCACAATCGCTTCAGGGTCGGTGCCAGTCTCGACTACGTCCTGAACCTGGACGGCAGCCTCAGCGGCGGTTTTCAGGGCACCAATGGACTCAGCCGCTTTCGCGACCAGCTCTTTGAGCTGCTCCTCGGTGTACTCCGTTGTGTCATCGGCAGGGATGAGGCCCAGCGCGATAAGCAACAGTTTTAACATTTCATTCATGACGGGTTCGTCCTGTTGTGTTGGTGGGTTTAAAGAATCGTTCAGCGAGGCCGCCGCGAGCGCGACAAGCGGCTCCATACCAACCAGACCGGGGTCGTTGGTGATGGCAAACATGCGTAAATAAAGGGAGTGGCCGGTTTCAGTGTCATAGGGAAAAACGGCGGACAGATAGCGCCATTCTTCGGCATCAATGCCAGCCTGTGCGGCCGGCGTCCAGCGAGGACGAACATAAAGCCCGGATTCGCGCCACTGCATTTCAATCGCTGGGTTGTCTAACCAGCCGGCGGCCTTCGCAAGCTCTGCGGTCTGCTCTGCGCTGACTTGGCGTTCCGGGTCCTGGTCTCTGAGGGTGGCGTGGTTATAGTCACACAACACCGGTTGACCCACGGCAGCGGTCGCCGCGATAAACTGTGCCGCAATATCGGCATCGATATACCAGCAGCCGCGAGCAACATCATGCGGACGTCCGTCACGGGCTTTAAATTCGCCGGCCGGCAGAAGCTGATACCAGCCATCACCGGATGACTGAAGCTCTGCGGTCAGGATGGCGACGGGTGGTAACGGTGTGGAAATTTGTGTTTTCATGCCGCCAGAGTAGCGGCCGGGGTGTGACGATTGGGTTTGTAGCGTTTCACGCACATTTCGCGTGAAAAAGGAATGGTGGGGTTAACGGGTACGATGATACCCCGTTCAAACCCCGTTTAAAACTCTCTGTAAGCGTTTAAAGATTTTTAGATGATAAATGACTCACCCCTGACCATTGAGCGCGTTCTGGTGCATCTGGTTGATGATATCCACAATTCGCGTAACGCCTTCAGGTGATAGCCCCATATAAGGTCGCGCTTTGACCGCTGCCGGTGCTGCCGGCATGGCGGGCGTTCCGCCCAGGTGCATCAGGGCACCATAGACTTTATTGGTACCAATGGCCGCGCTGACCGCATCAAAGTCGGGTGTCAGTGACATAGCGAGACCGCCCTGGCTACGCTGTAGCATTTTGCCGTTCTTGCCTTTCTTCTCCAGATGTTCCCGGTAGGCTTCTGATAAGGCCGGCCACGGCTGGCCGGTTGTCGGGTCGGCTTCTTTCTCGAACGCGTCTTCTGACTCGCCGGCCAGTACCATCGATATCGCACGGGTAATGGGACGTAAATCCTGCCCCAGGTTGGTGAGCCCCTGGATACTGCGGTTAATCTCGTCATTGTCAAACTGATAGTCGATTCTCACTTACAGTACCCCTTTAATCAGTTGATAGCGTCCGGTTGCTAATGCCTGACGCAAGTCAGATACGGACATTTTGTACGCCTCGACCATCGCATCCAGTGCGCCGGGCTGAGGTGTCTGACCTGACAGGGTGCGAATAACGGTACTGACCTGACCATTACCCTGGCCGATGTATAACAACTGCTGTTTTTGTGCATCCCACAACACGGCCTGCGGCCGGTTCAGTATCTGCGGTAAGAGCTGGTACTCTGTCAGGGTCAGTTGTTTAACGCCCTTCAGGGCGTTAGCCTGGCGAATTTGCTGCTCGCTCACTCCCAACAGACGGGCAACCGGTGCACCGGTTCGGGCCTGAACGGCCTGGGCGACATCATCCGCCATAAATCCCAGTGGTTGCACACTGCGCCCCTGGCGGGTAGTCGTGAGTGCATCACCCACCCAACGGGAGAACGCCGCCTGACGAGCCGGTGCATTATTCAGTGACTGGATAACCTGCTGGCGAAGCTGCCTGTCCTGCATCTCCACGAGTTTACGGGCAATATTCGCATCTGAACCCATCGCCGCACTGCCGACGTTGCCCGACCACCCCGGGCCGGTTCGCATGGTCTGCTTGCCGTCGGTATAGGTGGTGACGTCTTTCTCGTAAATCTCCCCGGTGCGCTTATCCACACCGGCCTCGACCGTATCGGTGGCAATCCGGCCGACACTGGACTCGACCTTCAGACCTTTTTGCTTCACCTCGGAAGCGGTCAGCGCACGAACGCGACAGCGACACCCCCAGTCATTGGGTGGGTACATCGTTTCCCAGATAGGGTCTGTACAGTGAAAGACCTTACCGTGCAGGGCGCGATGCGAGGTTCGGGTGTTATCGTCCAGGATAGCGATATATTGCCAGTACGGGTGCGTTTCCGTGCTGGCGAGCTGTTGCTGATAGCGTCCGGCCTGGTAGGTGGTTGCCAGATTGGTACGAAAGATGGTACCCAGACGCGCCGGGCTACCCAGTTGCACCACTTCAGCACCGCCGGCACTGTCGACCACCACCTGCTTACCCCACCAACCCAACTCCTGAAGCTGAGGTGTCAGGGTCTTTTTAAACTCCTGTTCCGTAATACCCTGGGAGAGCCCCCGGTCAACCTGTGCCCCGATGGTGGTCAGGACGTCCATACGCACACCTTTCGCCACAGTAAACGCCTGTGAGTGCGTCTGGAGACTGGTTTCCTGCCAGTTCCATGAAACGTCATACCCTTTGGAGCGAAAATAGTCGACGGCGAGCTTCGGCTCCAGCTTCATGGCATAGCCTAAATCAACCGCCTGACGCATTCAGCCGCCCCCAGGTCTCGGCAACAAACATCGCCCGGTGCAACATATCAGTAAGCTGTTCATCGTCCAGGTCACTGTAGAGTGCGGCGGCTTTTTCCTTGGCCGCCATCATGCCACCGGTCTCCAGCGCCTCCAGTATCGGCTTGAGTATCGGGTCAATAGCCTGCTGCCACTCCACACCCGATATCGCCCCGGGCATCGCTTTGACGGCATTCTGGGGACTGGAAGGGACAGCCCCCGCCGCCAGTGCCGCAAACCCGGGTGGCACCTGTGCGGTCAGAAACGCCGGCGCGGCAGGTTGTGACGGCGGTGTCAGTACCGCGTCGTTTTCATCCGCGACCGGAATTTGCAGTTTGTCATGGGCCCACTGCACGGGGATTTTCATCCCGATACCGGCGAGCAGCGGCAAGGCGGTTGAATAGGCTGTCAGGTCTTCCGGTGTGCTCAGGTCAAACACAAAACGCGGCATCCGGCGCAAGCTGTTAAACGACCGGCCATTAAACGCCATGATAGGCTGCACCAGGTCACGGGTGATGGTCGGGGCAAGCTGGAGTGCATCGCTCTCGCAGATATTACCGGCCATCCGTTCATGCACATTGCCCAGAGCATTGGTGCTCGTCGCGCCGTCCGCCTGACTGGTCAGCGTTCCGCCTAAAATCACTTTGGACATGTTCAGGTCCCAGTAATTGACGAACGCCATAAATGGGTCAGATGAACCTTCGATGACGGATTTTAGCTCTAAATCCATGCCCCGGGGGAAGATACCGCCGGCATTATGGCCGATAGACATAATCGCGCGCAGGAGCTGGTTCTTTTCCTTCTCGGTACTGCCTGACGGATATTTACCGATGCGCACCGGCATGCCGTAAATCTCCAGAAACTCGGCCAGGTCACGAATGGAATAGTGTTTGAAGATGTAACACCAGACAATATTGCGCACCAGACCGGTACGGGCCAGATAACCCGAGCGGGATTTTGCCACATGACGAACCCAACCGAATGGCTGAAGCGCTTGTCCCTCATGACTGCCGTCGCGCAGGCGCAGTTCATTACGGTTTTGTGGGTGGGTCTGGAACCAGGCTGCCTCCCGAAACTCAATAGCGCGGGGAAGAATCAACCCCTCGACGTCCTCCCATTCGATTTCCTGACAGGAGAACCCCTTGAAGATGGCGTCAGTCGCATCAAACAGACAGTCATTAAACCAGGTGGCGTCCGTCAGGATTTCCGTCAGCATGTCCACGTCGTACTGTTCATCATCTGTCGGATTGACGGGAGGAACGATTTTCCACGGCAGCGACTGCACCGCCCGGCGACGCTTACCCAGCTCTGACTGTAAGTGCGTGTCTTTCTCTTCCATGTCCTCGGCCAGTTCACACTGCGCCATCAGTTCGCCGTTCTCGGCATCCTTCAGCAGTGCCGCCGCTTTTGCCGGCGTCAGGCCGATAGAGGGGTGGGGACTCTGCTGCTGATGCAGGAAAGCCACCTTGGCACCGTCAGTCTGCTGGTCATCGGAGAAGGTAAAACGACGCCCGAAGGCGTCAACGATATTTTTCAGAAATTTCATTACCAGCAACCTCGCTCGAATTCGTCATCGTCTGCGTCATCATCACCAATGGAAGACATCGGCGCGCCTTTGGCCGGAATGGGAATAAAGCCGTCGCTCTCGAACCCGTCCATATAACTGGCGCGCGTCACCATGATGTAGGCGACTGCACTGTCACCGTGCCGGGCCTTACCGTCTGCGCCTTTATTACGGGACTTATCAATTTTGGGAATGCCGCGAATATTCTGGAGGTGGCGCTGGTCGGTGATGATGTCTTCATCCATAGGTATCTGGATATAACCGGACTCATACAGCGCCTTATACTTCGGCGACCATTCGCGATAAAAGTTATCGGTAATATGGATGGCATCGACCATACCTTCGCCATAGCGCAACAATAACGCCTCACCCAGATAGCCGCCGTTACCGGTCTTATCCACAGCAATACCCACGATGCGGGGGGTATGATCGATAATGAAAAAGGCGATTTCCCGCTGCTGGTTGTAGGGCACATTACGCAGCTCAACGGTCAGGCGCATAATGCGGCGCGTATCGGTCTCAATGCTACCGATACCAATATCGGATAAGTCGCCATTACGGGCGAAGTCCTGACCATAACTATGACGTGTATCCGGATCGAGCGTTTCGAGGATGGGGAGTAACTGCTCGGTACAGAATGCCAGTGCGGTTTTGGTGCGTTCTTCTTCCGTCCAGGTCATATTGCCGTCAGGCATGGTGAACCGGACGACCGGTAAGCGGTCATTGGCGGCCCGGTCAATCAGAACGCGGGGAATATAGGCACCACTGCCGTGCTTGGGTACGCAGGCGTATTCTTCCAGCGCATCCTCTTCAGTGAGACAACCTGCCAGTAAATCCGCTTTCCATTGTGCCTCTGCGCTCATTGACCAGGACTGACGCGTCACCTGACAGATACGCTGATAAAGGCCTTCCTCGCAGGCATCGTCCAGCGTAATGGTATGAACGTTACCCTTACGACGTCCCGCCCGGATATCGTTAATCAGACCGTTAAACGGGCTTTCATTACCGTTATGGGTACTGATAATACGGACTTTAGCCCCCCACATGGTGAGCGCCATTGCCGCTTTAATCAGTTCGTCCAGGCTGTCATGGAAAGCCGCTTCATCAATCACCACGTTACCCTGCATCCCCCGCAGGTTCTTCGGGTTCGATGACAGTGCCTGTACTTTAAAACCCGAGGAAAAGTAGACGACAAAGGTCAGAATATCCTTACGGTCATCATCAATCACCGTCTCGTAGGCTTCTTCGACAATATCCCCGGCAGCCAAATCGTAAGCTCTGGCCCACATGGCAACGGCATCAATAAACTCACGTGCCATTTCTTTATTGGAGCCGATATAGAACGTATTGCAGCCACCAGCCTCACGGGAGAGAGAACCATTAAATGCACCGTCAGCCGCTTCAGCCCAGGTTAAACCGGTGCGGCGGGATTTTTCGGCAATTTTTAAGGTGGAGGTATCCGCAATCCAGCGCCGCTGATAACCGAGCAACAGTTCGCCCTGGTCAAATTTTTGCAGCAATATCGCATTCATGGAGGCGGAGGTTTGAGCTTGTTCAATGTCAGGTGTGTTCATCAGGCAATCCCCAGAATACTGCGCTTGATTTCCTCGGCGGTCTCTTTGGACAGACCAGCCGACTTGACAACCCGGTCAGCGACTTCAGCGGCTTCAGTAGCAAAGGCTGACCGAATTTCTTTTTCGCGCTTGTGGCTAATCATCGCGGCCTGTTCGATACGCTGAGCAAACAGCGCCCACTGGTTAAGCTCTTTTGGTGACATCTTTTGAGTAACATCAACATCCATCACCTGGTCAAATGCAATGGCTCTGACCATTTCCTGTACCAGTTTGCCGATATCTGTCGTTGGTGCGTCGCCCAGTTTGGCGACCCAGGCTTCAGACACTTCTCGCGCTTCGCGGATACGTGCTCCGATGGTTTCCATTCGGGAGGCGTAGCGATTAAGGCCGGTGCGGCTGAGTTTCATGTCCTCACCCAGACCGTTCTGGTCAATCAGCTCATTGACCGCCTCGCGAATATCTTCCTGCGTATGACGCTTGTCGCGCAGCAACTGGTGTAACTGGTCGCGGATATCCTGAGGAAGCAGGTCAATTTTTGACGGGCGGCCCCGTGTTGATTTCTCTCTCATTACGCTGGTCTCGGACGTTTTACACCGGGAACGGTAACGCGGCCTTCGCACACATCCTGACCACGGCCGGTCAGGCTGGCGACCAGGCAACCGGCAATATCGGTCAGGGTGACCAGGCGATTTTCATCCAGCCAGCTCAGGTGCGTTCTGACTTCATCCCGGCTGACCAGGTGACCGTAAGAATCCAGACAGGTCTGGAGAATGGATTCATTGGCCTTGCCGCCGAATTCGGTGATCGAGCGCAACAGCACCAGACGGCGGTCAGCATCTAATAAATCACGGATAGACATTATTTCTTTTCCTTCAGCTCATTTTGTAATAACAGGTCACTCAGGGCGCGCAGGTTGCGCAACTCCGGCTTTGCCTCTTTCAGGTCGCCTCGCAGGTTTGCTATATCCAGTTGCAGCGCGTGCAACTCCTTCTGACTTGGCAGTGAGGACAGAGATTTTTCCAGCGCGGTCATGTGTGCTTTCAACATTTCGACATCCTCACGTTTGGCATAGGTTCGGGATAGGAGCCCCAAAATAGAAAGCAGTACGGCGGTACCAATCGACCAAATCATTGACCAGTGCGCGGCAAGTAATTCAAACACGGTAGTGTCGTTCCTTTTTTTCGTGGTCAGACTGACACTCAAAACAACGTTGAGCATAAGCATTGACCTGTAAACGTGAGGGGGCGATGGCTTCGCCGCACACCTGACAAACTCCGGTACTCAGGTGGCGCGCTCTGCCCTGGTGGCGCAAAAGTGCCTGTACCCGTTATTGCTCCTCCACCAGGCTCCCTTTGTCGGCAATATCACTCATTGTCCTGGCTCCGTTCTTCGTCCCACTGATGAATCAGAATGAGCTGGTTTTCCAGCGTCATCGCCCACTGACCGTAAGCGTTCGCGTGTTTCAGTAACGTCTGAGGGTCGCCCGATACCGGTGCGGCTGGTCGGGTGGGTAACATCATCAGTGTTGCCGGAATACGGGGGCAGATGACCGTTACTGGTGGCGGTGGAATAACCGAGGGCGGCGGTGTAGAGCCGCAACCCGTCAGGGCCAAGACCGGTATAAGCCTGACCATCGCGAGAAACCGCATGGGAAATACTCCGTTCACGTTGTTGTTTGAGTTGTTCCAGTTCACGCGCCTGTTGCTGGTTTTTAACCTGAAGCTGTTCACTGAGGTTGTGGTATGCCTGCTGGCGACTGACCGCCACCTTCAGGGCATCATTATGTTGTTCGGTGGTGGTGCGCTGTGCTTCACTGAAGGTCAGCGAAGCTGTAATGAGCGCCTGTTCGGCGGCGGCGACTTGAGGCTTCAGGCGGTTTTCTGTCATGGACATTCCCAGAGCAAAACCAAACGCCAGCGCCGACACCACAAAAAATAACTCCCAGATGTAGGTACGTAAGAGGTTAATCATGACCAGGTCCCTCCCGTTCTTCCCGGGCACGCTTAATGGATGCCTGTTTGGATGCCTGATTTTGAGCCACCCAGGCGGTGAGATAGCCGATAAACAGCCATTCATCCATGGTGCCATGCCAGGCACACCACAACAGTACCGATGTCGAAGCGATAAACGCCCCGGCCAGGGTGGTATCGGACAATGACAATCTACCTGAAGGGGTCGCGATTAATTGTTTAAGCGTGTGAAACATGCGGCCCCCGGTAACTCATAGAGGTATCACGATGCAGGCGAATATCCTGCGCACTGACACTGTGCCAGCCCTGTTTAAATACGGCCTGATACGTGCCGTGATGGCTGAATAAAGGGACCATTGAGGTATCGAGTCCGGACAGTTCCCGATCCAGACGAGCATCCCGCCCGGCTTCGTATGCCTGACGGTAGCGCGGGTGACGCAGTGCCGGCTGGCTTTTGAGTAACAGCCGTTCAGGAATGGCGCGGGGTATCATCCGACCACCTCTTCAACGGCCAACATCAGGCTATCCAGGCGATTAAACCAGCCACTGATAAACTTAGCCTGAGAGGGATTGCTCGCAACGATACGGGCATAAGTACGGCCGCGCTGAGTCAGGATGCGCTGACAGATGAATCGCACGCTTACCATAGTGGTGTTGGCGGAAATCAGGGTTCGCTGCCCGATAATGCCATCATCAGTCACACCCAGTGCACGTTGTAACTGCTGAATGGCCGTTGTTGAGCCGTGCTGGACGATACCGTCAAAGACCATCAGGGAAATACCCGGCGGCAACTGGTCACACTTGGCTTTTAGCCAGTAGTCACGGTAATAGATGTCTGTCGCCTGTTCTTCGGTCAGGGTGGCAATATTCAGGTGAGGATAAGCTCGCTTTGAGATACCGTATTTAGTCTCACCGCCACGGTCTGCGGGGTCATTAACGTAACCGCCTTCAGCTCTGAGCAGATAATCAAGGGCATGGATAAAGGTAACGCTGTAAGGTTTCATAATGGCAACCGGTTAATAAGGGATAGCTCATCATGACGTAGGCGGTGGGTGGTTTGGGTTTGTAACCCTTCACACAAAAAAGCCCTCAGAAAGAGGGCTCAGAGCACTATAAATCAGTTTAAATAATCTGGCTATGACTCTTTACCAAACAGCGTCAACTGGTGACGGTTACGGTGCAGCACCATCTGGTCTTTGACTATCTGGTAAACCCGGCTGTCAGTTAGCTTATAACGGTCTGCCAGTGCGGAGATATCCCCGTTACCACGGGTATAGTCGTGGTAAAGCATATTATCACGAATGGCGGTTTTTAACCGGTCACCCACCGGCAGGTAACAAGAACGGCCACCGTAATAATGTGCCAGGGTTGCCACCAGTTTACCCGCCTGAGACAAGGCTTTGTCTTCTTGTTCGCCCTGGCGTTTTAGCTCACAACAAAACAGGTCAATCAGTCCCGCCAGCATCTGCCCCCAGTATTTACCGGTTTCAGCCGGTGGGATGTTGTCGAGTCGGTCGAGCAGTTCGCCGAGTTCCTGATGGTCAGGCGCGAACAGGTCGAGGTTATCGTCTTTCATCGTACAGTCCTCATGATAACGGAGTGACAGGTTACAATGCGCATAAACTGCTTACGGCACACCGGACAACCGATCAGCGAGTCCCATTTCTCCGCCCGGTCAGTTGGCGCAGGCGTTTCAAAACGAAAACCACAGCAGGGGAAAGACGACGTCAGCATAAAGTCACCACGTGCCCGACAATTATTTAGATATTCATCAAGCTGGCGGATACGTTCATATACACCAGTAATCGCATCATACGAACGGACTTCGTCACCGTTCCTGTTGGTCGGTAACACAATGCGGCGGGTTTTTAATATCCCTTTAATCAGGCGCAGGTGCCAGGCTTTCAAAGCTTCAAGCACCTTGTAAGCAAGGTGTGCATCCAGCCAGCCCACCTCAGCCACACCGATACCATTCAACCGTTTGGTCTGGCGCATGACGTAAGCATTCAGCGAGGACTCGTCAGGTCGGGTGACAAACCCTTGCTCGTGCATGGTTAGCCAGATGGCGCGGATTTTGGCGATTTCCGGCGCTTTGTTTTTTCCCTGGCTGTTCGGGCTAATGTGTGCGCCTTTCTTCTTATTGAACTTAGGTTTAAATCCGGCTTCTTCAAAAGACTGGTAAACGGTTTGCAGTTCACCATAAGTCATCTCAGAACATGACCTTTTACCTGTGATAGCCTGGAGTTTTGCCCGGTAAGTTTCCATATCCAATTTGAACTCTTTCTTTGCGATATGAATACGTGTCAGTAACTGTGATTTGGTCATCACTTACCCCCTTCAACCAGCGTCCAGACAATGTTATTCCCGTCCTGATTAACGGATGTCAGTAGCCCTCTGTGTTCCATATCCCGCATGTATTTTCTGATAACACAAGTAGGGATACTGAACTGAGGCACCATGTCTGATATCAGTAAGCGGATTAACCACGTTGCCGCCCGGTAAGGTTTGTGCTGGTAACGACCGGCTATTTTTATTGCCTTGATAATGTCACTGTCATTGAGTTGGTATGGTTTAGTCATCACGGCCCCCTAAAATAAAGGTGCGAAACAGGAAGCGCCACCAGAACGATAACGGCATACGGTTACATAACGCGTAAGACAGCTCCTGATTGCGGCGCGCCAGTTCCTGACGCTTCGCCTTATCGCGAGCTTCGTCGGCATCCCGAGCCAGTAACAAGGTTTCCAGCACGAAATAGTCGTTAAACTCAACATAAGAGCCGGTCGGGTTTTCGCGCATGAAGGCAATCTCGGCGCTCATGTGGATGCTGCAATCGGGTGTGTAGCGTTTGAGTACGGATTTTTTCATTTGATTTTTACCCCTCTGACTCCAATCATCTGACTAAATACCCAGGGAGCAAAACGACCCAGACCAATACCCGTCCACTCTGATAACACCCAAACCTGTAACCAGAACCATTGCCAGGCTTTTAAACGATAACGATTCATGCTGCACCTCCCTGACGACTCCAGCCGCGATCGAGCGCGGCCATACAGAACTGCGCCCGGTGGTGGCAATACTCGATATTGATATCCAGCGCCGCTAATCCTTTAGCCTGTAGCCAGAGGGGAACAGCGTTGTCATAGTCTGCGGCTTTCTCTCGTTCGACAGCCTGTGCCGCTATATCAGGAAACAGACGCTCGACGGTTTCGGACAGAACAGAGGCAGCGTTCTGATAATCCTTTTCGGTGCGTGGCTTTTTGGCTTTTCGCTCACCTTCAGGTAGTAAACGGTAACTGCGGTTCTTGCCTTTCCAACCACGCCCGACAACATCATTATTGATGTTATGTCTTAACAACATACCAATCTGGTCGGTCGGAATACCGGTGTGCTGATACAGTTCATACGCTGTTAATTCGCCATAAACCTGTAGGGTCTGCCGCAGGGTTTCAACCTTTGAGATGATTTCCATTATGATTTTTCCTCTGGTTTATAGCTGTCGATGTTCAGCAAAAAGCGCAGCGCCATCGCGCCGACCTGGATGGCATCGGAGCGCATAAGAGCTCTGGGAGCTGCATAGAAATGAAAGTCAAGAGAGGCTTGAGTCAGCCCTCCAGTGATGTCATTAAGGATGGCTGAAGCGTGAATAGCATCCGTCGGCCAGAAGGACTGCGCCTCGACAGCGCGATGTAGCTCAGCTTTAAGCTCCAGTAAAAGGAGTGATAACGGCGAATCAGTTGGTACTGAATGATTGACCGCACGGCGATTCCATGCCGCAATAGCCATTTCTATCTTGTTCCTCCCCACCATCTGAGCAGATTGTGCATCGCACGAATAACAGCGAGCGATAGCGGAGCGTTCAGGGCAGTCATCTTCATATTGAGCAAATACCCCAATGTCGTGACTGCCGCAGAACGGACAAGGTAAGAGATTAGTATTCATAGCGGTAAAATCTCCCAGGTCATTGCATTGGCAGAGTCTGGACTGGTCACTCTGAAACTGATTGTCTCCTCAAAAAATAAACCTTGTAACGGGCAGTGTTCGTCCAGCCAGTTAGCCAGCAAACATTCCAGCTCTGCCTGCTGGCTCAGCTTAAGGTCGCATTCGTCACTGGCATCACCAACACTCAAAAGGCCATCCAGTCTTTTGCGAAGAGTGGTAACAATATCAACGGCATCAATTACGCCAAGATAACTATGTCCGTATGTGGGCTTACCTAAATAACAACGCTCACCTAGATCGGGAGTATAAATTTTTAAGGCACACATGATGGCTTCTTCCGGCGATTGAGACAGTAAAACCGGTAGTCGATAAAACTTGCTGTACCCCTCTCGGTAAAAGTACCAGTTTGTTGGTTCGGAATGCGCACAGCCAACTGCGTTAGTATTTCGAGATTTCATATTTAGTTTCCTTGTTTTAGGCGTAGCCGCGCCCCGGCGGGTTTACGCCAAATAAAAATTAATGTGTGTTTAAATAACGTTTAAATCAGTGTTAAATCAGAATTCCAAATAATAAAGCGGTGTTCTGACTACGGGCCCGATAGTGGAAAATGGACCTGGTTTTTCCTGTTTGATGTCGGCAATAGAAATAATGTGCAGCGCCTTGATTGGGACAAACCATGGGTTGCGGTTAATTTCTACCATCGGCTCAGTATCGCCACAGTCATGCGCCGGTGCTGTTGTACGAACAACCCGCTGACCGTGAATGGTGCGGTAATAAAATAATGAGCGCGCCGGGTACTGCTGATTAAATTGCTGTGCGTTCATAATTAATGACACCCCTTACTTTTAGCTATCTCAATAAGCATCTTTTGCGCCACGGCACCCGTTGCCGGAATAACTTTCTCCAGCGTATCCAGATAGAGCTTTACGATATCCTTAAGCGCTTCGTGACCGGCCGCATCGATTTGATGATGGATCCCGTCCTTTCCGGGGATAACCCGGATAATAATCGCCATGATTTCTTTCTCTTTCACAATTAAACTCCTTCCAAATCTTTAACAGCAGCACGGATATGACGCTCAGATAAGGCTTCATCAGCGCCCTGGGCGATGATGGCAGCAAGATCGAGCGTGGTGGATACGGTTCGCAATGCACCACTCTTGGCGGCCAGCTTATGGATTAGCTCGCGTTCTTTGCGGCCGTTGAGTTGCCATGCGTCCGCGATGGCGTCAACGTCGCCAGTGCGCACACCTTCAATCACTATCTTTTTAGAGATACGGGAGAACAACCGCGCATAGTCCACACTGCGGGAATTGCCGCCGGTGAGTTTGGAATACACTTTATGGTTACCGCACAAAGCCAGACCGATACCGGTTTCTTCCTGAAGCAGGCGCAGTTCCTCATAAACGTCATAATCAAGATGGTCAGATTCATCAACAATGAGCAGACCTTTCGTACCGGTAATGCGACGGCGGATAGTTCGGCATAACGGGCCAGCACGGCGAGGCGCATCAGATAGCCCCAGCGCATCCGCAAACTCGCTCAGACATTCCACCAGTGACGAGGTGGACGGCTTGATAGTAATGAGCCAGACATTCGGGTTACGTTCGGAGAACTCACGTAAGGCAACTGTTTTACCCACGCCAGGGTTACCGTAAATGATGGCGATACGCTGCGCTCCTTGTGCATAAACCAATGCACGCCAGATATCTGAGACGATTTTCGTTTCAATAAACCGGGGAGCAGTAACCACTGCCGCCACTGACTGACGGGCTGCACGGTTTTCGAGCCACTTATCCAGCTTCAGAGCTACTTCAGCACTGTCACCGGGATAGGTTCCGCGCAAGAACTGAGACAAGGCAGAAGTAGAAACAGTGCTTTCGCTGGCAATGGTGGCAGCGGTTAGTTGTTCTTTGTCCCTGATTGCTATGACAGCAGCGCGGGTTTCTTCAATAGTATTCATCGTGTTTCTCCTGGTATTAAATCTGGTCGTCTAGCTGTTTACGGTACAGGCGGTCTATACCGGCGCTGAATGCGCTATCGACATCAATATCGACGGGTTCTTCGACTGATTGCTCTACCGCAACAACATTACCAATAGTGCGATAGACGTTATTGTTCAGGCGCTCCTCTTCCACGGGTGATAACAATGTACGGTTACCTTCGGCCTCAGCCAGACGGATTTTTTCTTCAGCACGATTACGCATACCTTTGATGCGCTGCTGGCGCTGATGGTATTCGGCAGTAACAGCAAAGGCGGCTTTCTTGTTGCCATCCCAAACAGCATCACAGATATAGGTACCATCCATGCGGCGCACGATGACGCGATTTGCATCATGGATGTCATAGCTGACCAGTACCTGATTACCGTGCTCATGGTTCAGGTCTAAGGAATAATAGAAGTTATTGAACAGGCGGACTTCACAGCGGTTCACGGTACGTTCAATCTGTGGCATGAACATGTCGCGAAGCTCCACGTCTGACAGCCACTCAATCGCGGTCTTGTCCTGTTCCAGTTTGTAGCGGCGGAACTGCGCGGGGGTGAAGTGTTCACCGCTGTCCGTTTTCGGTAGTTCGCTGTGCGGTCGATTGTTGTACCACTCGATACCGGACTCAATTGCAGCAACCAGTTCATCCCATGAAGGCAACCCTTGCAGGGCGCGTTTTTGTACAGGTGTCAACTCCCGGCCTTTGCGTTGTGCGTTTAAGGCGGAGGTCAGCGTCTTACCCATACGGCGTACAGTATTACGGTCAGCCCCGGTACCGTAATAGGTGGCGAACTGGCGAGATATGCGCATAGCTAAGGAACGGTTCAGACGTTCGATGATACCCCGGCCTTGTGGGTTCTCAGGAATACCAGTGCGGTGGTCAATGCCTAAGCGCGGCAGTATCCCGGTGATATCAGCATCAAAGGTATTGTTTGTTTCACCACCGCCGTTATCAGAGTAATAGATAAACGGCTTGCCTTCCTTCTTGATGCCATAGCGAAGCGCATCAGCAACAGCAATCACGCTCTCTGACAGCGCCAGACTCCAACCAGTAATAAAGCGGCACGAACCGTCCATGACGAAGGTCACTTCAGGGGTAAACGGGTTACCGTGGTCAGGATGTGCAACTTTCATCTTCATGCCGTGACCGTCACCAATCCAGACATAATTGACCGGTAAACTGTTCCAGTCACGGCGAACAAAACCTTCAATCTGACGTGATTCACTGCCAGTAACCCGGCCTTGTTGCTTCACGACAGCGGGTAGCTTTTTCATCTGGTAGCAAATGGTATCGTAGGACGGAATAGCCGCCTGCATGTCCGGTTGGTCGGCATAGCGAGCGCACCATTCAGCCTTGAATGCTTCGTAAGCCTCGGTCATCAATATTCCGTTGGTATCCCTGTAGTGCGCCATGAAATCAGAGAACCATGGTATACTTCCAGTTTCACAGGTTGGCGCTTACCCGGAGCCAGTAAGACCAGACGTTCAGCAGGTGAAGACGCCTTGTTGAAGTCAGCGACCCAACGCTTGAGGGTGATTTCACTAAGGGCGCGAGTCTTGCCTTTCTTGGCGTTGGCCTGAGCTGCGGCCTGTGTCAGGTGCGACGGTAAATCATTAGCCTGAGCCAGGCGGACAATCTCGCGGATAGCTTTGGCGCAACTGTAACCAGGTACCGCACCCAGGCGCAGAACTTCGGAGACCAGAACGATACGGGCATCAGCGACGGTGCGCTGCGCTGCATTGAACTCAACCAGCTTTTGTTCCATCAGTGCCGGACACTGACGATAGAGGGCTATCTTGCTTTCGTCGCGGCCTTTGGCGGTTGGTGATACTGGAGCCGGAACGGTGGCGGAGATATCTGGCTTAGTCATCATCTGCTGAACAAAACGAGCGCGGACTTGTTCCTGAGCGGCAATAGGCAAACAGTCGATATGATATTCAAAGGCCTTGGAACCTTCACGCTTGCGACAAAGTGCAGGTGAACCATTAGCTGCGCGATCGAGTGCTTGACGGATACCTTTAGTGGTAACTGGCATCCCCGTTATTCCTACCAATTCTTTGACAGCAACAAACATAATCGCACCTTACCTTTTGAAGCCCATCATGCGTAGCCAGCTATTTAAGCGAGCCCGAGTTTTAAAGTGAGTCTCAGAGAGTTTGCTGCCAGCTTTGTAACTACCATCGAAATGAATTTTCGTGTTAGCCGCAAACTGTTCAACCTTGGTGCTATATCCGCCTTGAACGCGATACAGCTTACCGGTGTACTTATCTGTGTAAATGACGGTGCTCATCTCATGCCACCTCACGATTAAAGCAGCGATTGCCCTGGTAACGGCTAGGCCAGATAACATCTGGCGGAACATCCAAAGCGCTGGCTACGATTTGTTGGTAAGGGCGGCAAGGCGTACGCAAAACACTTTTGAGTGAGTCCTCGGCATATCCTGCCTGCACTGATAATTGGCGGAGTGTCAGACCGCGCTTTTCAAGAGCGGCCTTAATGTCGGCTGGATGCCAATCTGCATTCAGATCTTCTTTTCTTTTCATGATTGCTTTATCCTAAAAAATTATCTGTACGAGTAACCGAGAGAGTAACCCTACAGATAAATATTAGATCACGAAAAATACCAAATCAAGGTATTTTTGTTGTTTTTATTGATTTTGTGTTTTTTATAATACTTTCAAGTGATTACATAGAAAGGAACCAAGTATGACAAAAGAACCTAAGGGTACTTTGCTATCAAAGGGAAAAGTACCTGTTATTGAGAGGATTGCAGAACTCGCAAGAAAGTACCCATCTAGAAGCGCAGCAGCTAGAGCATGGGGGATAAACGTCAATACATTGAACAGTTATTATAAGAACGAGACACCTCCTCCAGTACCGCGTGAAAACCTACTAGCACGCATCGCAGAAAGAGAAGGAGTGAGCTTAGATTGGTTGAAGACAGGTAAAGATGAAATACCAAAATTACCAGAAAATAGTGTAATTCGTGATGGGTTGTCAGACCTACTTTCATTCCTTACTGACGAAGAGCGATATCAACTGACTATGGTTTTGACTCGCAAAGGTGTAGAAACAATTCTCTATCTACTTAATGAAGATAATCTATTACTTCTACAACAACCAGATACGCTCAAGGCGCACATGCTTCAAGAGTACGTAACAGGCAAGCTGCGTGATGAAAGCGCAATTAGTAACGATCAGGATAAAGTGTGTGCTCGCTCAGGAGAGAAACAAACGCCACCTCAGAGCCTAGCATCTGGACAGAAGAAGGCAGGATAAGGCACAGTGTCCGTTACTGTGCCGGTCTTACATGGTACTCACTGTTTCTTATAGAACCATGCTGACAGCCTCTTTCTGAAGTCTTATATTGAAATAAGCGACGCAATTGTTACACTGATTAAGTGTATGGAGTTTTAAATTTATTTAAATGTTTTTGAACATGGTTTGAACGAGTAGTGTCGAAGTATCAAATGTTTTGCCTATAGGCTCATTTTTTCGGAAGTGGTATCAAATCCTCTCTTTCGGGTAACTTAATGATAACCCGTTTATTTCCGCCTCTTTCAATTTATTCCCTAGTATCAAATGATTCCCTTCATAACATGATTACCCTTTTCTTCTTCTGCCTCAATCTGACGCGCCCAACGAGGGTGATGTTTCTGAGCCCATTTACGGCTGACTTTACCTTCAATCATGCCGGTGATTGAGCCTTTCACCCAAAACGCCATATAGATATGAATCAGAATCGCATGAATCAACACAATGGCCGATACTGCGTGAATCAATAGCCCCAGGCGAATAGACCACATCGGGAAGAAATGAGCAAAATAGGGACGCCAGATAATCACGCCACTAACCAACAGGACTAAAATTAACCCCATAATGCTCCAGAACATCGCCTTCTGACCCGGGTTATATTTACCCACATCAGCCACTTTATGCTCATTACCCTTCAGCACTTCAACGATATGTATAAACCAGCCGATATCGTCTTTCTTCGGGATATTGTGCTTCACAAAACGGAAGAACATCAGTACCAGTACGCAGAAAATCAGTACGCCAAAAAATGGATGCAGAATACGCCCCATCTGTGGAGTACCAAACGTCTGAGTTAGCCAGCTCAACGTCGGGAAGAACATGGCGATACCGGATAACGCCACCAGAAAGAAGCAGATAACCACGGTCCAGTGACATGCCCGATCGATAAACGAGACGTGCTTAATCATGTTACTTTTCTTCATGATGCTCCCCCTCGTCATCGTCTTCATCTACTTTGTTCGGCCCAACACCGATGTAGTGATAAATCAAACCGGCGAAGCTGGCAACGAACGCAGCGGCCGATAACGGTTTCAGAATACCTTTCCAGAAACCAACTACCTGACTGATCGCTGGATCTTTCGGTAAACCGTGATACAACTCCGGGCGATCCGCATGGTGCAGTACATACATTACATGTGTGCCACCAACCCCTTCAGGGTTGTACAGGCCAGCATTAGCATAACCTCGAGTGTGTAGCTCAGTGATACGGCCCTCAGCCATCTCGACCATCTGCTGCTTAGTACCAAAGTGAATAGCGCCCGTTGGGCAGGTTTTCACACAGGCAGGTTCCTGGCCTACGGTGACCCGATCAACACACAAGGTGCATTTGTACACCCGGTTATCCTCTTTATTCAGCCGGGGAATGTTGAACGGACAACCGACAATACAGTAACCACAGCCGATGCAGTGCTCTGACTGAAAATCCACAATACCGTTGGCATACTGAACAATCGCACCGGCTGAAGGACATGCCTTCAGACAGCCCGGATCGCTACAGTGCATACAACCGTCTTTGCGGATTAACCACTCCAGTTTGCCGTTCTCTTCTACTTCAGAGAAGCGCATTACCGTCCAGGATTTTGCCGTTAAATCGGTTGGGTTATCGTAGACCCCAACGTTATGACCCACTTCATCACGGATATCATTCCATTCTGAACAGGCTACCTGACAGGCCTTACAGCCAATACAGGTGGTAACGTCAATCAATTTTGCCACTTCTTCCTGATGGTGACGCACCTGTGGAGGCGGCGTCAAAACGTTAGTGGCGGAACGTTTCATAATGTCTTGAGATTGCATTGACATATCTTTTCTCCGTTACACCTTCTCTACGTTAACCAGGAACGCCTTAAACTCTGGCGTTTGTGAATTAGCATCACCAACAGACGGCGTTAATGTATTGGCTAAAAAGCCTTTACGTGAAGCGCCTTCAAATCCCCAGTGACAAGGAATACCGATGGTATCCACATTGTTACCATTGATAGTAAGAGGTTTGATACGTTTGGTGACAACGGCTTTCGCCTTAATAAATCCACGTTTAGAAGAAACGACAACTTCATCTCCCTGAACAATGCCTTTCTTACCGGCCAGTACTTCACCAATTTCAATAAATTGTTCAGGTTGAGCAATGGCATTCAGCAAAGCATGCTTAGTCCAGTGACGGAAGAGTTCGGTAATCGAGTAGGTTGTAGCAACGAAAGGATATTCATCTGCTTTGCCCATATTCTCAATATCGCCAGAGAAAATACGAGAAACCGGGTTAGAAATAACTTTCGGATGTAACGGGTTGGTGCCAATTGGCGTTTCAATTGGTTCATAATGCTCAGGGAATGGGCCATCGTTCATTTTATCGATAGAGAATAATCGACCAACCCCTTCCTGATTCATAATAAATGGACCAACGTCAGTCCCCGGTGCAGCCTGACTGTAGTCAGCGACATCAATACCGGTCCATTTACTGCCATCCCATTCAATGATTTTACGCTTCTCATCCCAGGGTTTGCCCTGTGGATCGGCAGAGGCTCGGTTATAGAGAATGCGACGGTTAGCTGGCCATGACCATGCCCAACCCGGTGTGCAACCCAGACCTGATGGATCGCTATTATCGCGTTTATCCATTTGGTTGCCCTGTTCAGTCCAACTGCCGGCATAAATCCAACAGAAGCTACTGGTAGAACCATCATTTTTTAATTGAGCAAATGAGCTGAGCTGCTGTCCTTTCTTAAGCTGTACATTGCCCCGATCGTCAACAATATCGGCTAAAGCATAACCATTGGCTTCGCGAGCAATTTCTTCCGGAGTTGGATCTTCCGGATCCTGATAGTTCCAGGACATGTTTAATACCGGATCAGGATTAGCGCCGCCTTCTTCCCGATAAAGCTCACGCAACCGCATAAACAAACGGCCAAGAATCTTACCATCGTGTAGTGCTTCACCCGGTGGTTCTGCCGCAGCCCAGTGCCATTGCAACCAGCGACCGGAGTTAGCAATAGAACCATTCTCTTCAGCAAAACAAGAAGACGGCAAACGGAACACTTCAGTTTGAATATCTGCCGTGCTGACGTCGTTCATCTCCCCATGGTTTTGCCAGAAATTAGATGACTCTGTGACTAATGGGTCAATCACCACCATATATTTCAGTTTAGCTAGCGCCTGCGCAGACTTATTCTTATCCGGGAAAGCCGCTAACGGGTTAAAGCCCTGAACGATATATCCATTCATCTTACCCTGAGTCATCAGCTCAACCTGAGTCATCACATCATAGAGTTTGTCCCATTTAGGCAACCAGTCGTATCCCCATTGATTTGACTCTGTGGCATGCTCTCCCCAGAAGCTTTTCATCATACTGACGAAGAATTTCGGGGTATTCTGCCAATAGTTGACATCATTCTCTCCCAGACTCTTTGGCGTAATCTGCGAAATATATTGCTGATAACTTTGCTGCTGATCTGAAGGAAGAGGCATATAGCCAGGGAGGTTGGTGGAAAGCAGACCTAAATCGGTATAACCCTGAATATTAGAGTGACCGCGTAACGCATTTACGCCGCCACCCGCCATACCAATGTTACCCAGAATGAGCTGTAACATGGCCGCACCGCGAATAATCTGCGCACCGCCGGTATGGTGAGTCCAGCCTAATGCATACAGAATGGTTGCTGTACGATCGGGCGCACTGGTTTCCGCCAGAATTTCACAGATCTTCAGGAAATCTTCAATGGAGGTACCACATAAGTTATTCACCATTTCTGGTGTATAAGGACTCACGTGTTGTTTCAACAGATTCCATACGCAACGAGGATGACTCAATGTCATATCGCGCTTAGCATATCCCTGCTCATCCAATTGATAAAACCAGGAGCTTTTATCGTAATGACGTTTTTCTGCGTTGTAGCCACTAAATAGCCCATCATCAAACGAATAATCATCACGAACTAAGAAACTGGCGTTGGTATAATGCTTCACGTATTCGGATTGAATTTTATTTTTTTCAATCAGATAACGAATGACGCCTAATAAAAACGCAGCATCAGAACCTGCTCGTATTGGCGAATAGATATCTGCTACTGCAGCACTGCGGTTAAACCGAGGGTCAACAACGATCACCGTGGCGTTGTTTTGTATTTTCGCTTCAACTACCCACTTAAAACCAACGGGGTGAGCTTCCGCAGCATTACCGCCCATAATCAGTACTACGTTGGCATTTTTAATATCAACCCAGTTGTTGGTCATTGCGCCCCGGCCGAAGCTGGGTGCTAATGCTGCAACGGTTGGGCCATGACATAACCGGGCCTGACAGTCGATAGCTACCATACCCAGTGCACGACTGAATTTCTGGTCCAGAATGCCGGTTTCATTGCTTGCCGCAGATGAACAAAGCATACCTGTGCTTACCCAGCGGTTGACCGTGGTATTGCTTTCATTTTTTTCAATAAAGTTAGCATCACGATCGTCTTTCATTAACCGGGCAATACGCTCTATTGCATCATCCCAACTAATACGCTGCCATTTATCTGAGCCAGGGGCCCGATATTCGGGATAACGTAACCGGTTATTACTATGAATATAATCTACAAGTCCTGCTCCTTTTGGACAAAGAGAACCCCGACTGACAGGATGGTCCGGGTCGCCCTCTACGTGAAAAATACTCTCCCGAACATTTTTAGCACCATCACCCATGCTATAAAGCAGCACGCCGCAACCCACTGAACAGTAAGTACAGTTATTACGCGTCTCTTTTGAGCGGAGGAGTTTATATTGACGTGTTTGTGCTAACGCTAATGAGGGGGTAAATCCGAGTGTTGCGGCTGTAGTTCCAGCCATTCCGCCTGCACAAATGCGGAAAAATTGCCTTCTTGTGACCTGCATCAAATTTCTCCAAGCTTAAACTTAAGACATGAAAAGAAAGAATAGAATGTTGTTAAATGAAGTAGTTACGTATTGGTAGTAAAAACCCTTAACTTTTTAATGTTATCATGAGACTCGAATGTAAATAAATAATTTCATATTTATTAATTTATTTAACATTTGGCAATGCAATGAAAATGAATTAAAAACTAACGCGTTGTAGACAGTTGAGATTGGATCAGATGGTGTAATCCATAGACGGATTTTAGATTGAAATGGAAATGAGTATCAGAGAATTCAGGAGAATTAGATTACTCAGTAAAGTGAAATAACGTAATGCGTTGTTTTTACTTATCGCGGCACCGTTATCAGCTATTCTGATAAAACTTTATTAACCACTTAGCTGAAATTGAACGGCTAAATGGTTAATATCTCGTCAGATAAATCAGACTATCTAACCGATACCGACACTACTTTTGATGCCAGTAGGCAACCGCACGAACATATTCAGGATCGCACCCTCTGCGCTGAGTGAAATACTCATTTAGCATCTTCACGGTTTCCCCTTCGCCCGTCAGCCAGATAAAGTAATCTTCCATTGGAATCGATACTTTATCCAACAACGCGATTAGCCGCCCTAAATGATCGAGCTGCATATTGCCAGAACCCAGCCACTGGGCTGTTACACCGTTCAAATCTTCAAGATAGCTGCGGCCAGGTTTTTCATCAGTAAAGGCATACAAATAACACTCAGAGGCACTCAGAGTCGCATTGCGGCGTTTAAAAGCCGGTAAACCAGTTTCATCGGCAATATAGAGTTGAAAAGCATAGTCATCAGGCACAACTAATGAACCACGAGGCCCACCAATCACCAGTTCATCACCCACTCTTGCCTTATCTGCCCACTGGCTGGCAACTCCACCTTCATGAATATAAAAATCCAGCGTTAATGTTTTTTCACCATCAAAAAACAGTGGGGTATATTCCCGTGCAACCGGTGTTTTCCCCTCTTTCCAGACTATTCCTTCCTCGGTAACCTGAGGTAACTCCAGCTTGCTGTTTTCAGTTTCCGGGAAAAACACTTTGATATGGTCATCAAAACCCGGTGAAACAAAACCAGCCAGATCGCTGCTGGCAAAATCGATACGCCAGAAGCGATCTGCAATAGATGTTTTATTTGTTACGGTAATAGAGCGAAAACGTAATTCATTGCGAACGCGTTGTGGCGCTCGGGAATCTATATTCTTTTTATTGTTTTTCACATGAATTTCCTTCTGTCTGAAAACATATAAGTTACAGTGTAACGAATTTTATTCTTTGTTTTCATAAAATGTATCAGGCTGACGCGATAATCATCAGCCTCTACGGTTATAAAATTCTCTGTTGCGATAATGCCAGAGAATGCTCTGTCAATTGGGTTAATCTTTTGCTGCTTCAGATGCAGCAGCATCTTTACCTGAACGAATCTCAGTCTCTATACGTTGTACCGCCTCATTCAGCGTGGCGGCAATGCGATTAATCTGTTCTGGTGACAGTTCACCACGAACTAAGTTTTCCCGCAGCAGCCCTTTCAGCTTATGTACTGCTTCTCTGATTTCAGAGCCCAGATTTTCATTGCGACCTTTGCCAACGTGAGACAGGCGCTGGAATATCACATCAACAGTACCCTGATTGTCTTTAAGTTCCTGTTGGCCTTCGGCGGTAATTTGGAAGCTTTTACGCCCTTTTTCACCTTCGATGGTTTCGATATAGCCTTGTTCTTCCAGTAACGATAACGTTGGATAAATAACACCTGGACTTGGAACGTATAAACCTGATGTTGCTTCTTCAATGGCTTTGATTAGCTCATAACCATAGCTTGGTTTTTTCTCTACAAAAGCCAGCAATACCACGCGAAGATCGCCATGTTCAAACAGGCGACGTAACTTCATATGGCGATCTCTTGGGTCACAGTCTCCCGGACGTCCTCTTCCGCGACCGTGATGGTGCTCATGCCCTTCATCACGACAACGCTCACCACCTTCCATGCCCCGACGGCCACGACCACCAAAGCCACGGCCTTTCTCACTGTCGTCACCATGACGTGCATGACGTTGACGATTAAATAGTTGAGTTAACATATTTCCTCCTTATTTAGATATATCTAAATCAACGTGGGTAACTATAATTTAGATATATCTAAATAGGCAAGAAGAAAAATGCTTTTCTGCATTTATTATGTCACTTAGAGCATTACCATATTGATATCAAAGTAATTTTATTTAAATACCTATTCATATGTCGCTTCAATCACAACGTTTTATTCGTTATGATGCTTATCGTTATAAGGGCTGACACGTCAAAAAGTGCAGTGTTAATACAACAAAAACAATAAGGGATAGACTGACATGAATCGTTATCTTTCATATATCGCTGCGGCATTTATCTGCCTCTCATCTTCTACAATGGCTTCCCCTTTAGATGCGTTTAAAGAGACAAAAGGCAACGTTAATATCGCTGGCGGTACGGCACACGTCCCTGTGATGGTTGGCGCGGCAAAAAATATTATGAGCGCCAACCCGAATGTGAATATCACCGTTACCGGTGGCGGCTCTGGTGTTGGAGTTCAAAAAGTGGGTGAAGGTCTGGTTGATATCGGCAATACCGGACGTGCGTTGAAACAAAGCGAAGTTGATAAATATGGTCTGGTCACTTTCCCATTTGCCATTGATGGCGTTGCGGTAGTCGTTAACGATGCCAATAGTGTGAAGAGCGTTAGCCGCGAGCAGTTGAGCGATATTTTTGCCGGTAAGATTAGCAACTGGAAACAGCTTGGAGGCACTGATGCAGCAATCTCTTTATATGTACGTGAAGATGGCAGCGGTACCCGGGAAGTATTTGAAGAAAAAGCGCTGAATAAAGGTACGGAAATCTCCAGAGCTAACGTGGTTAACTCTAACGGCGCAATGAAAACTGCCATCGTACAGGACAAAAATTCTATCGGTTACGTTGGTATTGGTCATCTGGACAACACGCTTCAGGGCTTAACCATTGATGGTATGGTTCCTTCCCAAGAGAATGCGGCAAACGGCAGCTATAAAGTCACTCGTTTGCTGTATATGAATACTAAAGGACAACCTCAGGGATTAACCAAAGCGTTTATTGATTATATCTACAGCCCTGAAGGTACTCTGATTATTGAAAAATCAGGCTATTTACCGACAGGTAAAGGTGAGTAATAACCATAAAAGCGCCGGTTTTCTGCTACGACTGGCAACGGCGCTTACCGTCAGCGGCATAGGTTTGATTTTCTTAATGGTGGTCGCCTTTGCCCTGCCGGTATTTACCTCCAACTACGGCTCTGACGATATCGAGCTGTTTTCCTGGCATTGGAATCCGGTTAGAAATCAGTTTGGGATCCTACCGATGATTGCCGGCTCGGTGCTGCTATCTGTTTCTGCGGTTGCCCTTTCATGGCCTTTGGCACTGGGCTTATGCAGTTGGTTATTAAACTCATCCGCTCCCTATTCTTCGGTTTCACGCCGTTTACTGTTTCGCCCTGTTTCAGGCTTAGTCCGTTTTATGACCGCTGTTCCTACGGTGGTATACGGATTTGTGGCTATCTTTTTAATGGTACCGTTAATTCGGGATGTCATGGGTGGAGGTTCAGGTTTAAACTGGCTTTCTGCCGCTCTGGTACTTAGCCTGCTGTTGCTACCAACCATGGTGCTGGTTATGGAAGCAGGACTTCGCCCGCGTATGGAACAACTGCATCTGACAACCGCAGCACTTGGCTTTAATCGATTACAGTCTTTAACTTACTTTGTTCTGCCACAAGGGCGACGCTGTTTATTAACCGCCCTGGTATTAGGTTTTGGTCGTGGCGTTGGCGATACATTAATTGCCCTGATGTTATCCGGAAACTGGCCGCAACTGCCTTCTCTGCCTGGAGATAGCTTACGAACACTAACGGCACATATGGCGCTGGTTACCGCCAATGAAGTGGGTGGAATGGCTTATAACTCCCTGTTTGCTGCCGGGGCTATTCTTCTGTTGATTAACGGTAGCGTTAGTCTGGCACTGCGTCGTCTGGAGCGCGGAGCTGACCAATGAGACTCGATCGGTTAACCACAACATTAAATATTATCGGTTGGCTGGCCGTGTTGCTGCTTCTGCTAGCAATGGGTTGTATGTTGGGCTTTCTGTTAATACGTGGATTACCCACGATTAATTTATCGCTGTTTTTTGGTGATGTTTCTCCCAAAGAGGCAATTCTTGGCTTGCGTCCGGTATGGGATGGAATCTGGCCGGCCTGTGTCGGCACGCTCTATTTAGTTTGCCTGACCGTCGCATTAGCCCTATTTCCCGGTATTGGTTGTGGTATTTATCTGGCTGAATATGCCGGAAAACGGCAAAAAAGATGGTTAGGCAGTGCCATTGATATTCTGGCGGGTATTCCCTCCATTGTGATGGGCCTGTTTGGCTTCACTCTGATACTGTTTCTGCGCTATACCTTTTTACCCCATGCCAATACCGGTATGTTGTTGGCAGCAATTTGCCTGGCTTTGCTTATTCTACCTTCAATGGTATTAACCACGCGCGAAGCCCTGAATGCGATTCCTGAAGATTTACGTCTCACCTGCGCCGCATTGGGATTTAACCAGCGTCAAAGCCTGCGTCATGTATTGCTACCCGCCGCCAGTCGTGGAATTCTTGGCGGCATAATGTTGGCCTTTGGGCGCGCAGCGGAAGATACCGCAGTAATTCTGTTAACCGGTGTGGTGGCAAACGCTGGGTTGGCAAATGGGATCTTTGATAAATTTCAGGCCCTGCCGTTTACCATTTACTACACGGCTGCACAGTATCAAACGCAGGAAGAGCTCCAGCGTGGTTTTGGTGCAGCATTGATTTTATTACTGCTGGCCGGTGGATTATTACTGTCTGCTTATGCAATTGAGCGTACTTATCATGCTCGCTGGAAAAAGGGATAACCATGAAGAACGCTGCACAGGTACGCCATCTGACCATTGCATTTGATAACAAACCCATTGTTAATGACGTTAGTCTGGATATTCCATCTCATCAAATTAGCGTCCTGGTTGGTCGCTCGGGCTCCGGTAAGACCACCTTTCTTCGCGCATTCAATCGATTAAATGAAGAACATGCTGGTTGTCAGACCTCCGGCGAACTGTGTTTAGATTTAGGCACAGGTCTGGAGAAGCAATCCGATATCTACGCAGGTTCCGTTACCGCTCTTCGCCTGCGAGTTGGAATGCTGTTTCAAACCCCCAATGTATTACCTGTTAGCATATGGCGGAATATCGCTATGCCGCTGGAAAAGCTAACCAACCTCTCCCGCGAAGCTATCTCACAGCGAGTGGAAAAAAGCCTGAATGATGTTGGTCTATGGTCTGAAATTCACGATCGCCTTCACTCTCCGGCTACACGGTTATCCGGCGGTCAACAACAACGGCTATGTCTGGCTCGTGTTCTGGCGCTGGAACCTAAAATTCTGTTGCTGGATGAGCCTACTGCCTCCCTTGATGTATTGGCTTCAAAACATATCGAACAATTACTGCAACAGCTGGTTGAGCGTTATACCATCATTATGGTTTCTCACAGCCTGTCTCAGGCCTGTCGTTTAGCCAACAAACTGTTTGTTTTTGATAGTGGAAATATGGTGAAGAGTCTGAGTAAACAGGACGGCATAACGGAAGAGAAATTAGCTGTGCTGATTGAACCACGGCTTTAAATAAAAACGCCCCTGATACGGAGCGTGAATTAATTAACTTTTATTGTCTTAACCCATCATCATAGACGCTTGTGCCATCATATAGTCATCAATGATTGAGGAGTTACTTGCTGTCGGCATGGTCTGGTTTGCCATAATATCGACCAACGACTCGACTTGATTGATAGATAAGGTCATACCATCTTGCGTTTTGATTTCCTCCAGCTTGCAATTAGAGGAATACCACTCATTAACCAGAATTTGATCGCTGGTTCCTAATACTTTAACCACTAAAGACTCCCGTCCCAAAGAGAGGTCTTTGGTAAACCATAGTTGATTAGCTGAGATATCGGTGAATAAGAGAATATCCTTATCCGTTACTGCTACGTCGTGGTTACTATATTCCCAGATAGTGTCCTGGCCATCACCCAGGTTAAAGATATAGGTATCACTACCTCTATAACCCTGTAAAGTATCATCCCCTTTCCCGCCAATTAAAACGTTATCTCCAAAATTGCCACTAATGACGTTATTTAAGTCATTACCCGTAATACTAGAAGAATGCATTAACATTGTATTTAAGCTGATATTTTCAACGTTCTCTGGAGCAACAAAATTGGTCACGCTATTGATATAAATATATAAATGATCGATTCCTTGATTTGTTTCTTCAATAATACGAAACTCCGTGCCATATATCTCATACCGATCGTTTCCTTCACCACCGATTAACGTATCGTTACCTGTAGAGATAAATTTATCAATTCCGGCACCGCCAATCAGAATATTGCTACCTGAACCACCACGCAATATATCATCACCTTCATTGCCATACAGGGTATCATCGCCATCACCACCATCTATCACATCATTACCCGCGCCACCGTACAATGTATCTTTACCTGAACTGCCATTAATCACGTTATCCTGTTCATTACCGCGGATAACATTTTCATTTGGAACATCACTAATACCGGTAAGGGCCAAATAATCATGAATAACTGAGGAGCTACTACCTTCTGGCATAGTCTGTTGTGCCATAATATCAACCAGTGCTTCAACTTGGGTGATAGACAATATAACGCCATCTTGAGTTTTTAATTGTTCCAGTTTCGCGCTGTATGAATACCAATTAGATATTGTTATTTCATCTGTGGTACCTAATATTGTCACGTTCAATGACGTTAAACCCATAGATTCTTTCTTACTAAACCATAACTGGCTTGCCGAAATATCAGTAAGCACCAAAACATCAGTGTCCGTTATAGGAGCATTACTAGTATTAATTTCTCCGATAGTGTCTTTACCATCTCCACGACTAAATATATAGGTATCACTTCCCAGATAGCCAACAAGATTATCGTTACCTTTTCTACCAATCAGAATATTGTTGCCATCATTTCCGTAAAGTATGTTATCTATCTTGTTTCCAGTAAGCGTTGAGTTATACGTAAAGTCAGAGTACAGACTAAATATTTCTACATTATCCGGAAGAATAAAATTCGTTACGCCATTGATATTGACTCTTATCTCATCTGAGCTGCCTTCCCCCTCATGCTCTACGATACGAAACGTTGTACTGGTAATAAAGTACCGATCGCTACCATTACCACCGTATAACGTATCGTTACCATTACCACCATTTAAGTTGTCATTCCCGTCACCGCCGTATAAAATATCGTCACCGTCACCACCATTAAGTGTATCATTACCTGCACCACCATATATAATGTCGTTACCCGCATTGCCGTTAATAATGTTGTTTAATTCATTACCATAAATAATGTCATTCCCTTTGGTCCCATTCGCATTCTCGATATTTGCACCATAGGCAATACCGATTGCATGAGTGCCATCATAAACATTTTTCGAATTTGTTTCTGGAACGGGAATATAGATGGAGCTACGAGTGCCACCGTTCAGGTTTATTATCGAACCCAGTTCAAAATCACTAAAGTCCAAGGTATCAATACCACCGCCATCCCAGATGGTGTCATAGTAATTCAGCTCATTTGGCGAGTATTTATAGGTCGTGTTGCCTTTGTTATATTCATAATTGGCACCATAGATATATTGATACGCCAATATGTCATCAATACCATAGTTTTTTACCGTTGCTTCTCCTATAGACGAACCATCAGCGGAAAGTAAGGTCGTTTTTTCACCTGACTGTAAAGAATTGTATGTCATAACAGTATTTAACTCTGTTATACCCGCTTTATATTCATCGGAATCCCATTTTCCATTAATGATCGACTGGGTATGCTCTAACCCCATCACATGCCCTAGCTCATGAGCTGCCGTTGAGAATTTATAAGGTGGATGAGAAGCAACATTACTACTATAAGTTTTTAAAACGATGTCTTGACCATAACCACTAAACGCCGTTGCAATACCGGAATAATCGAAACTTCTATCATCGCAAGACCAATAACGGATCATGCCTATGTCACCGCTATTTTCATCGACTTCTTTGAATGTGACATTAGCAAACGTGCTCAGTTTATCCAAAGAGTCTCTAATCATGTTGATATATGCATGATTTTCAGTAAAAGCTTCGAATGTATTCTCCCCTCGGATAAAAGTGGTATTTGAAAAACTCCATGTATATGTGCTTCCCCCCTCCTTGGGCACCGGATATCTACCGTTTAAAATATAATCTATACTTTCATTACCACTTCGAGGAATATCAACCAGATTTAATTGGGACATAATGACACCTTTTTAGAGTAAGAGTAAGCGACCATATTCCTTTAATTAACAAAATGTTCAGTGATACTTGTCAAACATTCGGTGATGATTTTGAAGTATTTCCGTGGCTTCATCTCAGCCTTTGAGGTGGTAGTATGGATGATGGATGGTTGACCGTTATACGAGTCATGATTGAAAGGCAAGTTGCACGTCATCAGCAAGCAATATAAGCCAGCATAACCTGGGACAGCATCTGACAAGACTGAGTAGAATTTCCAACTGCATGTCACTTAAACATGCAGTTGGACCAAAATTAGCTTATTTAGTAATAAAGTTAACGCCCTGACTTAACGCTACATCACAGGCTTTAGATTTAACCTTTTCCCCTAAAGCCGAACTACCGAGAGTATTGAGGTCAAGTACCTTATCGTTCTTAAGTTTAAGCAAACCTTGTAAGCCATCCTGATAATCTTTTTGCTAACTGGCTTTACTGTCATTCAGGCCCAGCTTTTCTTTCAGTTTATTTTTGATATTTTCAGGATCGGTCGCTTCGGTTATTTTTCTCTTTACGCAATATTCCATCACTCCGGCAGTGTTACTCATGGTTTTCGCAGTAACTGCCTGAGCCCCACCGCTCAACAGGCTGGTTAAAGATGCCAGAGAAAAACCTTTGCTTTCACCGGCAGCGTAAGCAGTGGAGGCAAACAGAAAACTTAAAGCAATAACTTTAGAGAAATTCATTTTGTTACTCAATTTATTATCCTATCGATTGATAAATGATAGTCGATTTTTATAGGGAATTCAGTATTTGAACAAAACGTTCAACAGACCATTCTTTTATATCTGAGACTTGCCCATCACCGATTTCAATCAGCCTCAGTTCACCGGCATCATTAATTGCCATATCTATAGTAAAAAACGGGCTCTCAATGCGCTTAGCAATCTCAGTAACCAGCATTGGAATATGGTTATCAGAAGAGTAAACCTGCCCTTTTAAAACAAAGTATCGTCTCTCACTTTGCTGATCAAAATGCTCAAAATGTCGCAGACAAATACCACCTTCAATTTGGCCCCGATATTGTTTAAGAAGATTGATGACTTCCTGTATCTCTTTTGCATCATGGGCAACCGAGCCACGTGTGGTCGTTAGTGATTTTACATAATCTTTAACGAAATAGGCTGGCCACTGAAGTTGTTTTACCAGGGTGTCAAAATCTGCATCCGCACTGACAATCACCGTTTTAGGAGTGAAGCTTTGACATAGCGAATACCATCCAACTAAGTGATGGCAATTAAGATATGCATCTACAGATGTCAGTAAATGTACTCCCTGCTTATCAACTGCCTGATATAACTGTTGATACTCATCTTTATCCATCATCCATCCGCGCCAAATCACCGGGATATCGGCGTTAAACGTGGTTGAAAAACGATATTTCCCCAGTGCCGCCGCTTCTGAGGACAGCAATAAACAATGTATGCCGCTTTGTTGAGCCTGTTGGTACTCTTGAGCAAAGTTTTCATCCGGCATGGTTGCGTGCAGCAAGTCACTTGGATAAACAATCTGTATCGAATTCATCCTTTAATCCCGTATCCCAATTTGATCCTGATATGTGGTCAATGTAAGTGGAACAGTTAAAATCAACAAGCATAAGGCTGGAATTGCTCAATCTCCGGGTGTTTTGTCTCCTGTCACTTTCTTCTTATGTTGATTGAAACTGATTGCCGCCCGAATAAGTACCTTCAGCGCAGGTTGATTGATTTTATCGCCTTCAAAGAAATCAATGGCGCGCCATGTTTTACCGTCAAGAGCGGCGTTAAAAAGCTTATTGGGATCGTCAAGACGAGCTCCGTGAGAAAAGGTAATTTTCACCTTTTCTTTATGGACATTAGCGACCGCAATCATTCCATTACGACACCATACCGGGCTGCCTTTCCACTTCCATTCTTCGACGATTTGCGGATCGGCCTCAAGCATGCACTGCCGGATTTCAGCCAGCATTTTTCCTCGCCAGTCAGTAAGCCCGGCTATCAGCCGATCTATCTGTTGTGATGGGTTCATCAATAATCCCCATAAAAGTATCTGAGCGGATTAATTGAGTATACGCAGTGCATGATTTTTTGCGGGATTCTGACGGGATATTGCCTTTATCTTATTACCAACAAACTATTTTTAGTGACATTGTCACCTTAAAGATACAAAAGCCACTAAATAATAATTAATGGCTTTTGTTTATCGCTTAAGTTAGCTTTTTTAACCAATATACTTCCCGATTGCCGCTGGCAGATCGTTTAATGTTGGCATTTCTTCTATTGGCAAAGGCGCCTGTTCCGGGGCTTTCAGGCCAATTCGGTTATGCCAGAATGTTGGAATACCTACTTTTGCTGTTCCAATCAGATCGTAAGCGGAACCGGCCACAAAGATAGCCTCTTTTGCCGTAACACCTGCCAGATCCAGCGCTAACTGATAAGGCCTTGGGTCCGGCTTATAAAAACCAGCCCGATCGGAGGTAACTACAATATCAAAAGGAACCCCGACCTGTTCTGCCGCCATATGCCCTAAACGTTCAGAACAATTGGTGACTACACCCAACTGATAATCTTGTTTTAATAACCGAAGCACCGAAGCGGCCTCAGACCATGGTTGAAGGTTTTTCCAGTTTTCATCTAACTGCCGAGCCAGACTACGCTCTAACCCGGATGCTACCGCGGCCTCTTCGACCAATGTTTCATAAGGACGATAGGCACCACAGCCATAAGTGAGTTTTAAGTAAGTCATACGCCACTTTTTACCCAGCTCTTCTGAGCCAGCGGTTTCATTCCATACCTGCCAGGAATCAATTAATGCCGTTAACAGATCAAACAGAATAATTTTAGGTACATTTGGAGACGAAATTACTTGAGGCTGATTCATGACTTGCTCCTACAGGGGTAAGTAACAAAATGATGATCGGGTAGCATTAACGTAATGATGAGGCGCTCAATGCTGTCTAAACTTTCAGCGAGTATAGACAGCCAGCAATTAAGAGTAAATTAAGCATTAATAACTATGTTGTTAAGAAAAACTTAAACAGATAGTGAAGCTATTGTTGTGTTCCTGACAATTTTTGCCAGGGTGCCTCTGGTGTAAACTGCTGCTTTAACAACGTCATAAATGCATGAACTCTTTCAGGCATTCCTTTACGTCGATGGGTTAACGCAACCACTGGCGCTTCCGGTAATGCCCATTCAGGTAACAGTCGAATTAGCAGCGTTTGTGATAAGGCTTCTGCCACATCCCACTGGGAACGCATAATGATTCCCAATCCTTCCTTAGCCCATGAACAAACAACATCACCATCATTACTGCTTAATGAAGGCGCTATTCTGATCGTTTGCTTCTTGCCCTGCTGTTCAAAACTCCATAGTGTGGTGTCTTCGTTATTTTCCTGCAGCGCAATGCTTGGATAATTCAATAAATCCTGGGGTGATGAAGGAATACCATAACGCTCAACCAATACTGGTGCTGCGCAGATAAAACGCTGGTTTGGTGCAATGGTATGTACGATAAGATTGGAGTTATACAGCTCTCCAATGTGTAAAATCAGATCGAATCGCTCCTGTTCCTCGAGTAAAGGTTGTTCTGAAAGCTTTACTAACACCTCAACCTCAGGATACAGGCGATGATACTGAGCAATAATGTCAGTTAAATACTTTCGACCAAACCCAAACGGCGCATTGATTTTTAGTGAGCCAACCAGTTTACCGTGTTGCTGCATCACCTCTTCTAATAGCGCTTTATGTTGCTCCAGCAGCGCCTGCCCCTTTCGGCACAGTAATTCTCCCTCTTCGGTAAAATGGAGTCGTCTGGCCGTACGGTCGATAAGATGTATATCAAGGCGAGCCTCTAACTGTTGTAGCCGCTGGGTCACCGCTGAAGGCGTTACATTCAGGAACCTTGCTGCTCCCACCAGTGAACCATGCTGTTTTATCGCCAACAGAAATTGTAGATCGAGGGTATCTATCATCATCTAATTCACACTCAATTCAGGATAGCTAAATAATAGAGTTATAAATTGTTAATTTAAACTTAAATATCTAATGGCTATATTGGATTAGTCAATATGGAGGCCACTATGCCAATGAAACAAGCTCCGATTAATCAAGAAACACCTTATCTTCTGCTGGATATCAATAAGCTGGACGCTAACATTGCGAGAATGAAAGCACATCTGGCACCACTAAATATCACCTTGCGTCCTCATGTAAAAACCAATAAATCTGCTCAGGTTGCCGATCGCTTCTTTAATACGGCTGACAGACCAATTACTGTTTCAACGCTACATGAAGCTGACTTTTTTGCTCAACATGGTTTTACTGACATTTTATATGGAGTAGCCATTGCACCGAATAAATTTGAACATGTGAGAAAGTTAATCAGCGAAGGTATCGATCTTAAGCTGATTCTGGATAATGTTCAGACGGCTCAACTGTTGCTGGATTTTTCGTCGTTACATCATCTTTCCATTAAGGTATTACTGGAAATTGATAGCGATGGGCATCGCTCTGGTTTACCACCCTGTGATGCGGAAATTGAACAAATTGTCGGATTACTTCAGGGAAGTTTAGTCACTATATGTGGCGTAATGACCCATGCGGGTAACTCTTATAACAGCCGTTCCCTCAGTGAAATAGAGCAATATGCCAATCAGGAGCGGGATGCTGTAGTTTCCAGTGCAGAGATGCTGCGATCGTTAGGGGTTAATGTCACTATTGTCAGCGTTGGCTCAACGCCAACAGCGCTCTTTTGCAAGGATCTCACTGGGGTCACTGAAGTCCGGGCCGGAGTTTTTGCCTTTTTCGATTTAGTCATGGCTGGCTTAGGTGTTTGTAAACCGGATGATATTGCGCTATCGGTTGTCACAACGGTGATCGGACACCAGAAAGAAAAAGGCTGGGTCATTGTGGATGCTGGCTGGATGGCCCTTTCTCGGGATCGTGGAACCGCTAACCAAAAGGTTGATCAGGGCTATGGCATCGTATGTGATATGAACGGAAGACCCATTGGCGATCTGATTGTCAGCGCAGCTAATCAGGAACACGGTATTATTAGCTCCAGAAGCGGTAAGCATGTAGATGGGCTTCCGGTGGGAACGCAATTGCGCATTCTGCCTAATCATGCCTGTTCTACTGCTGCTCAATATAGCGGTTATTATCTGCTTAATTTGGATGGAAGTGCCGATACATACTGGCCGAGAATCAATGGCTGGCAGTAATCGTTTTTAATTAGCCGCTTAATCCCTGAATATCAGGAAAATTAAGCGGCTATTAAATCACTTAGCGCTTTTCACAAGGTTCTGGCGCATAACGAGAATCCTGAGGGAAAGCCTGCGGTTTGCAGTCTGGTAATTTTTCCGGCGCTATTTCAAATATTGCCACACCAATAATGCCGGTATTTTTCACATCGCCAGCAAGGGATTTAGCGGCATAGCTCTCTCCTGGTTTAGAGAAGCGGAATGCGGCTACCGCAGAGTCGCTCTTGCGGAATCCTTCAATTTGCAGTGATGAGCCCGGACGAAGCAGATAACCTGAACGTGACAGCGACCCGGCCTGACCTGAAATAACGTCTAATCCATCAATGGTGGCTACCACTTCATAAGTCGTGGTATTACTGCGGTTGCGGAAAGAGAGTTGATAGCGATCCCCTTCTTTAGCACTTAGCGCGTACTCGCCGTTACTACGCTGTTTGATGGTCATATTACGACCACTGTCATCCTGAATGTTCATTTTTATCGATGGTACTAAAGTCAGGTCAGTTCGATTTTGGCCAGTGACTTTCGAGCCATTATAATAAATTTCCACCACGCTCTCTGGCGTATTACGTAAGCGGGTAGCTTCAACGCTGACGACGCTTGAATTAACATTCTCACCCCATTTAGTACCCAGATTCTGAGATAATCTGGCTGATGGAGCACTGTCTTCCATGACCGGTGATTCAGAGGAAACTTGCTGCTGATTACTACATCCGGCAAGGATGATAATCAGACCAAAAATTAAGGCGATATTACGTTTGAAATTGATTTTCATGCTAGCTCCTGCCTGTGGCTTTCGTTCCTGTAAGATGACAAATCAAATTGAATATAACTGATGTGATAGCAACCAACTGATGATTGTTTAGCCATTATTCATTAATGCTATTTCTTTTTCCAGTTTGGCAGTGATGATAAACCACCATTAATTATTCAGGGTCAGTTAAATCATCTGCTTTACTAAGATCTTTCTCCCGTTTTTAACCGGCTTTATCCAGTAAAGTACTTATTCAAATTTCACTGATATACGGTGGTCTAATCACAACCCAAGAGGAAGCCCGATGAAATATAACCCGACAGTTTGGTTTGAAATTTATGTTTCAGATATGGAAAGAGCCGTTCGTTTTTACCAGTCACTGTTAAATATTGAATTAACAAAGCTGACTGATACCGACACTGAGTATTTTATGTTTCCTTATCAGGAAGGTATTGAAGGTTCTGGTGGAGCTCTGGTTAAAAGCCATGAAGGTGCTCCGGGAAGCGCAGGATCTCGCATTTATCTGGCTTGTTCCGACTGCGCTGTGCAAATTAGCAAAGTTGAAGCAATTGGCGGACGGGTTGTATCACCAAAACAATCTATCGGAGAGTTTGGCTTTTGTGCCACGATTGAAGACACTGAAGGGAATGTGATTGGTTTGCACAGTATGCAATAAATGATGTTTGAATAACAAAAAAGGAGGTATCCCTCCTTTTTTTCATACTGATTACTTATAAATAACAGCAACACCATTCAATTTATTATCGCCACCGGCGGAGATAATCTGATAGGCACTGGCACTCGCCTTATCAGCTTTTTGGGATAATTGTCTTTCCAATTGATCGAGCGTACTGGCACCAGACACCGAAACGCTGCCCACCTTATTTAAACCGTTACCAGAACTTACCTGATTTGCCGCAAATGCACTTACAGAGGAGGCTCCCGCCATTAATGCTGCTAATACTAATTTAGTCACTTTCATTTAATTACACCTCGTAAAATATTTGAGAAAAGTACTGCTTTCGGGATGTATTCTACGGTGTGATATCTGACCTGAGCATGACCGAAAAATGACAATTTTGTCATCTGACAAAAATATACATTTCTTTAGAAAAGATAGGGATAGATAAGTTATACCCCATCAATATAAATAACATTGATGGGGCCTGAAATTGACGAAATTTGTTAATTTCTACTCAAAGTGGAATATAAAAAATTCAATAACAACACGCATCCGGCAATATTACTGACGCAAACTAATAGCAATACGGTTAAATGCATTCATTAAACCAATTGCCAGGGTTAGATCAGATATTTCATTATCCGCGAAATGTTGTTGTAACCGCTGATAAAGCTCATCAGAGCTATTTTCAACTGAAATATGAGTCAATCCCTCGGCCCACTGCAGTGCAACCTTCTCTTTTTCACTGAAGGCTGACGATATTTGCCATCCAGCCAGAGTGTCGATTTTATCGTTAGAAACATTCAGTTTACGCAATTCATCGGTATGCATTTTTAAACAAAAAGCACAGCCATTAATTTGAGAAATACGTAAATCAAGTAAAGCAATCAGCTCAGGACCGACTGAACTGCCATGAAGCGCTTGTTTACAGGCAATGAGCCCCTGATAAGCCTGAGGGGAAAGTTTAGGATAAGAAAGACGTAGCTGAGACATGATGTTCTCCAGAGTGATATTTGATGACTAGTTTTGTATAAATATGCCCTACAATAAAGAGCCATAAATTGACTTTTTTTATAGGCCATATGAATCGTTTTTTAACTGACATCAACTTCTCTACTCAACTGCCTGTCTATCAGCAACTATGCTGGCATATAAAACAGGCTATTTTTGATGGTCAGCTAAAGTCCGGTCAGCGTATTCCATCTACCAGAAATCTGGCAAACCAACTGAATATCGCCAGAGGTACGGTAGAAAAAGCCTATGACATACTGACAGATGAAGGATTGCTGATAACTAATCAGCAGCGCGGTACTTTCGTCGCCAATATTCCATTAGCCATTCAGCCTGCACAAAACTTACAACATAATCATTTAAGTTCTGATTTGAAGGTCAGCGATCGACTGTTGCCTTTTCAATTGGGGGTACCTGCGGTAGATGCTTTTCCTTTAGCTAAATGGAACCGATTACTGGGCCATGTTAGTCGCACCATCAGAAACTCGCTGTTAGCCTATCCGGATCCGCAGGGTGAAATGCCACTACGTGAGGCTATCGCCAGCTATTTAAGAATCTCACGCGGTATTGATTGTCATCAGAATCAAATATTTATTACTGCGGGCTACAGTTCAGCTGTTCGCTTAATCACATCAATTATTCTGGCTGTCAGTGACAAAATAGCCCTTGAGAACCCCTGCTTTCCTCAATCCCGTATTCTTCTGTCAAATCTTGGCTATCAAACCATTCCTGTTGAAGTTGATAGTAATGGTCTTAACCCTGCGTTTCTTAACCCGGATACTGCTAAAGCCATTTTATTAACCCCGGCTCATCAAAGCCCGTTAGGCGTGACATTAACGCTGGAACGCCGACTTAAGTTAATCGACTGGGCAACACAAAATAACCATTGGCTGATTGAAGATGATTATGATGGCGAATACCGCTATATCGGCTACCCTTTACCTGCATTAAAAAGTCTGGATACTCAACAGCGGGTTTTTTATGTTGGTTCCTTCAGTAAAGTATTGTTTCCGGCCCTCAGACTGGCCTATTTCGTGGTTCCTGAATCACTTATTGAAGCCTTCAGCCAGTCTTTCAAATTCCAGCCCTGTTTATGCCCGGTATTAACTCAATTAACCGTGGCTAAATTTATGAGCGATGGACACTTTTTCCGCCATTTGAAAAAGATGCGACAGCTATATGCCAAACGACGAGAACTGTTAGCTTGTGCTCTGGAAAAAAACTGTCCATCGGTTTCTAAAATTGAATGTCATCAGGGTGGTATGAATATTATTGCTCACCTGCCATCTCATCTTAATGATAAGAAGATAGTGTCCAAAGCCAGACAGCACCAGTTAGCTATTGAAGCATTGAGTGATGGATATGCAACTGAAACAACGCCAGAGAAAAAACAAAATGGATTACTGTTAGGATTTACCAATATCGACAGCAGAGAAAACGCTGAACAGATTTGTTGTGCCTTACAGGAGGTAATAAATAGTGAATCGAAATCATGATAAAAGCCCACAAGGTGCCCGTTAACAGGACACCTTGATAACTTCCTTCAAGATCTTTTAGCTTGCATTCAATACAGGATAATCGGTATATCCTTGAGCACTACCGCCAAAAAAAGTATTACGATCGGCGTCATTCATCGGCGCATTTGCTTTTAGCCGCTCAACAAAATCGGGGTTGGCAAGCACCATCTGACCATAAGCTTCAAGTTCAGCCAGACCGGATTGCACATCACTACCGATTTTCTCCCGAGGCTGACCGGGACGATTAACAATCAGAGTTTGTGTCCAGCGTTCGCGCATCTCTTTTAGCAACGTTTCATTGCCTTGCTCCATAATGTGCAAATAAGCCAGCCCCAATTTATTCAACTCAGCAACCAGATAGCGGTAAAGAGCGGGCCCTTCGTCACCTTCATCAATACCCCACATGGTAATACCTGGAGATAACCGAATAGCCGTTCTGTCGGCACCAATTTATTCAGCTACCGCGGCAGCCACTTCTAACGCAAAGCGAGCCCGATTCTCTATTGAGCCGCCATATTCATCAGTACGGGTATTAGCACTGGGTGCTAAAAACTGTTGGATCAGATAGGCATTTGCACCATGAATCTCTACACCATCAGCGCCAGCTTCAATGGCACGACGCGCCGCAAAACGAAAATCAGCCACGGTCTGACGTACTTCTTCGGTACTCAATGCTCTGGGAACCGGAATATCCTGCATACCTTTAACGGTAAACATTGGCGTTGCCGGGGCAATAGCAGAAGGCGCAACCCCCTGACGATGATGAGGCGTATTATCAGGATGCGACATACGTCCGGCATGCATCAGTTGAATAAAGATATGCCCACCTTTGTTATGAATTGCAGTGGTTATTTTGCGCCAGCCAGCAACATGTGCATCGGTATAAATTCCCGGCGTCATCAGATAGCCTTGCCCGTCATCGGAAGGTTGAGTACCTTCTGCCACAATGAGACCAATAGTAGCGCGTTGTGCGTAGTATTCAGTAGCCAGCTCACCCGGAGTGCCGTCGTATTGTGCTCTGCTACGGGTCATTGGCGCCATAACCAGACGGTTTGATAAGGTATAACGACCAACCTGAACCGGAGTAAATAGCTTATTCATGATCAATTCCTTGTGTATTGTCGGTACCGGCAACAGTGCTTTTCTGTACCATCCGAAGATTAATTTGTGCTCGGGAGTATCATGGTTTAAAAACAAAATGGGATAAATAGGGTAAAATGGAAATCATTAATCCATTTATGGAGCAATTGGATGGAAATGCTAAATGATATGGCGCTGTTTGTTGAGGTGGTAAAAGCCATGAGCTTTCGCAGAGCTTCGGAAGCCACTGGCGTACCCAATTCAACGCTTTCACGGCGCATCAGTGCATTAGAAAAAGCAATTGGCTTGAGATTGCTACACCGCACTACCCGCAAAATTGAACTAACAGAAGCAGGTCAAATCTATTATGACCGCTGTCGACGAATTGTAGAAGAAGCCCGACTGGCGCATGAAGCGTTAGGCGATATTCTGGCACAGCCGAGTGGCCTGTTGCGCGCCTCTTTACCGGTAGACTTTGCCATTAACTATATGGTGCCGCTGCTGATTGAATTTGCCGAACAATATCCAGATATCCGGTTTGAATTTGACTTAACGCCCCGCAGAGTTGATCTGGTAACCGAACCTTTTGATGTTGCTATTCGTATTGGAGAACAGAAAGATTCAAACCTGATTGCCCGGCTGCTGGCCAATCTTCCGGCTCATCTTTATGCTTCACCTAAATATCTTGAAAAGCATGGTGAACCTTCTCACCCTCAGGAACTTATCCAGCATCAATGTTTAGGTTTTCCCCGAAATGGTGTCTGGACGCTGCATAATTTCGACGCAGAAGACAAAGTTGAAATTAATGTGAGTGGCCGATTTATGTTGAATAACGTGGGTATGATTAAACGCCTTGCCGCTTTCGATCAAGGAATTGTACTGTTACCACAGGAAGTGGTTACTGAAGATCTGGCTGAGGGGCTCCTGCATCGAATATTACCACAGTGGCAGGGAGTACCGGTTCCAGTCTATGCCCTGACAGAAACCCGGTTATTACCGGCAAAAACCCAACGTTTTATTGAGTTTTTGCGGGATAGGATGAGATAACTAATTAGCGATACAGCGTGCAAAACAGAGGATTTTATAAAACTACCGTCTTGATGGATAAGCATTAATCCATTGTCTGAATGAGCTCAAAATATGGTTAAAATCCTCTTTTTGTAAAGCAAAAACCAGACGCCAGTCCTTCTCTTCTCCGAATTCATTCTTCAGTGGAAAATGCGGTTTTAATTCACAGTTGAGGATAAACGCTACTCTGACAACATCATTCTGGTAAGAAAGAAAAGCCAGCTCCAGACAAGGTTCAGTAAAGGATAAATTCGCATATTCAGGTAATCGGTTTTCTGCCAGCGCACTAAACCAATGATAAAGACGATTAAGGTCACCCGTTTCCAGCGCAGGATCGACTTTATCAAAATGCTCAGATCCTTGTTTAACAGACAGGTTTAATAAGCACCAATTATCTGATTGATCGGGAAACTGATAACCAACAATATCAAGGTCTAATGTGGTGGAACCATCAATGCTTGTTAGTGAAATCAATTAATTATCTCCATCTGATATAAAAGTCACTGCATAAGCGGTAATCTTGCCAACATCTGTTTTAATGCAATGGCATCCCACGGTGTATGCTCAGCGATAGTAATACCTACCACATCCGATATGTTAGCTATATCTTCCAGCATACTCACCAAGGTTTCTATGCGTAATTTTCCATGAGGAATTCCGGGAAGCGCCGTTTCTCCTTCAGCAACCGGACGGGCAAAAAGCAGCGATCTAAACCAATGAGGATCGAGCGCATCTAAGTCTAAATGAACAACCAAGTGTTTAGCGCCGGTATTTTTAAACCAGTTAAGCAAACCATCGGTGCTGTGGGCTAACTCTTCTGCCGATATTGAAGGCAAATGCAAACGTTTCATCACTTCAATTTCATAAGGTTCGCCACCAGAAAAACCGGCATACAGTACCCGGTTAGCGTGGAATGGCAATACTACTTGTTTTACAAAATCAGGATCGCCTTCTCCTAATAAATTACCTAATACCATGGCGTGACCATGAGAAAAATGCTGCGGGATATTAAGATCCGGATGAGCATCAATCCATAACACGGCAACATCACCATCATAACGCTGGTTCAAATAAGAAAATGGCGCCAGGCTCACCAGACAATCCCCACCCAACGTCACAATACATTTTGGTTGATGGCGCTGAATAATGTGCTTTGCCGAATTGATCTGTTCAAGTAATGCATTTCGCGCAACCAGACCACTTTCCACAACCAGGGTATCATCGTGCAAAATGTTCTCCGGTGGCGGTATCGGAACATTTTCGGTTATTCCATGATGTTCTGGTGCCAGCCAGGCAAGCAACTGCGCGCCAAAGTGATAAACCGCATTATTTCCGCCCTGCCACTGCGGCATCAGAAGGCGAAGTGTGGAATCTGACATGACAAAATCTCCTGAAATTAAAGGCGTTATTTACTTAGCGCTTTGGTCACTAATTTGTTGAATAAATCGATATGAACTGAAAAATCGAAATCAGGATCGATTGCCGTACGGGCGATCATTCCATCCACTAAGGCGTAAAGCCAGATTGAGGTACCATCAGGATCGAGATCATCGGCGATTAACCCTTTTTTCATGGCATCTTGTAGCAAATGTTTAAATGCGGTTCGCATCTGATTATCGTTGGCTTTAAATACCGTTCTTAACCGTTCGTTTCTCGCGGTTTCAGCCAAAATCTCGATCCATAATCGATGATCCATCGGATAACCAGGATCAAAAATGCAGCTGCTAATCACGCTAAGAATATTTATCAATGGCGATTCTGAATCATCCAGGTCATTCATTTTGGTAATGGCACCAGACATTTCATCTTCTACCAGCGTAGCAATAAAGGCCTCTTTATCAGGAAAGTAGCGATAAAGATTACCGGTACTCATTCCTACTGAGTTGGCCAATTCAGCCATCCCTGTGCCTCGAAATCCTTTCTCGGAAAAACATTTAGCAGCTGACTCAAGAAGCTGAATCTGTGTAGAGGCTTTCTTTTGTTTGCGAGTTGTCATCACCATTAATCTCAGTAAACGATCATTTACTAAAATTAAACTATCCCGGGCCTGAAAACAATAGTGAATGATCGTTTACTGAATTTTATCGGTGACGGAGCTTTACATTTCCTTGTTTATTAAATTGATTAGTTTATGTTTTCTTTCTATGTTGAATAGCAATGCCATTGTAATGAAAGGATCGCCCGATGAGTCACTTCCTACCGATAGAACTAAAACATGCCAGCCGCTTACTTAACCATGGGCCAACGATACTAATAACCAGTTACGATCCAGATAATAACCATCGCAATGTGATGGCTGCCGCCTGGTCCATGCCGGTGGAATTTGAACCTCCAAGAGTCGCTATTGTGGTAGATAAGAGCGCCTGGACTCGTGAGCTGATAGAAAAAACCGGATCTTTTGGTATCTGTATCCCAACTGTCGCCATGGTCAATTTAACCTATGCGGTAGGTAGCGTATCAGGCCGCGATGAGGATAAATTTAACCGATTCTCAATTACTGCTCATCAGGGTCCATCCCTCGGTCTTCCGGTCATTGAATCAGGTTGTGCGGCCTGGATGGAATGCCGACTTTTAACCGAACCCGGTGCGCAGGAAAAGTATGATACTTTTTTTGGTGAAGTGGTTTCTGCTGCTGCTGACCAGCGCGTTTTTATTAATGGTCACTGGAACCTGAATGAAAACAATGCGGATTTGCATACCCTACACCATCTGGGGGGCGGAAATTTCCTCACCGATGGTCGCCAGATTAAAACCCAATTTGTTTAAAAAAGTAAATCAGGATTGCATTAGACCGACTGGTCTATTATAGTGAACTCTATGAATCGATATCCAGAACATGATACGCGCGAACATCTCCTTGCTACCGGGGCTCAACTTTGTCTGAGCCGTGGTTTTACCGGCATGGGATTAAGCGAAATGCTGGCAAAAGCCGAAGTTCCTAAAGGATCTTTTTACCACTATTTCCGGTCAAAAGAAGCATTTGGTGTAGCCATGCTCGATCGCCATTACGTGCTGTACAATCAGCGGTTACAACAGCATTTTTGTCAGGAAAATGCCAGCTGGCGTGAACTGATCATTAACTGGTATCAACAAAGTCTGGACTATTTTAATCAGCATGGCAGTTCGCCCAATTGTCTGGTAGTAAAACTGTCAGCTGAAGTGTGCGATCTATCAGAAGATATGCGTAACGCGCTGGATAACGGAAGCGCTCAGGTTATCGCCCACCTCGCCAACGCGCTTGAAAAGGGGCGAGAAGAAAAGTGTTTCGACTTTCCTGGTGAAGCCCGGATGCAGGCGGAAGTGATGTATGCCCTGTGGCTTGGAGCCAGCCTGCAGGCAAAAATTTCACGTAATTCAATGCCGCTGGAATGCGCTATTGGCCACGTAACCCGGCTTTTAGTGGAGCCTGTCTCCTGACAGGTTCTTTTATTTTTTCTTATTTATAGACGACCGGTCTACTTGAGGATGTATCATGTCAGCAGATAAATTATTTACCCCGTTAAAAGTGGGTGCCATTACGGTGCCAAACCGTATTTTTATGGCACCGTTAACCCGTTTACGTAGCATTGAACCCGGTGATATCCCGACCCCATTAATGGGTGAATATTATCGTCAGCGCGCCAGTTCCGGGTTGATTATCAGTGAAGCTACCCAAATCTCAGCCCAGGCAAAAGGTTATGCCGGAGCGCCGGGTTTACACAGTGCTGAACAGATCGCCGCCTGGAAAAAGATTACCGATGGCGTACATGCAGAACATGGTCATATGGCAGTCCAGTTCTGGCATACCGGACGTATTTCTCATAACAGTTTACAACCTGGCCAACAGGCCCCAGTTGCTCCATCCGCGATTAGTGCCGGAACCCGTACCTCTTTGCGTGACGAACAAGGCCGTGCTATACGGGTTGATACTTCTATGCCACGCGCACTGGAAACTCATGAGATTCCCGGCATCGTTAACGATTTCCGTCAGGCCGTCGCTAATGCACGAGATGCCGGATTTGATTTAATCGAACTTCACTCGGCACACGGTTACCTGTTGCATCAGTTCCTTTCTCCGGATGCTAACCATCGTACCGACCAATATGGTGGTAGTCTGGAAAACCGCGTTCGTCTGGTACTGGAAGTGGTGGATGCGGCCAGCAAAGAATGGAGTGCCGATCGTATTGGTATTCGTATTTCACCTCTTGGCACCTTCCAGGGCGTGAGTAATGGTGATAATGAAGAAGCTGACGCCCTTTATCTGATCGAACAATTAGGTAAACGCGGTATGGCATATATACATATGTCCGAACCTGACTGGGCTGGCGGCCAACCATACAGCGATGATTTCCGCCAAAAAGTTCGTGAGCGTTTTAGTGGTGTGATTATTGGCTCTGGTGCTTATACGCCAGAGAAAGCCGAAATGCTGATTGCCAAAGGTTATATTGATGCCGTTGCCTTTGGTCGTTCATATATTGCTAACCCGGACCTGGTTGAGCGTTTACATCGTAAAGCAGCTCTTAACGAACCTCGTCCTGAATCATTTTATGGTGGTAATGCGGAAGGTTATACCGATTATCCAACGCTTTAATCGTTAAATAAATGGTGGGTCTGGTGATGCCAGGCCTGCCTCTAATAGCGCTTTCCCTTCATTGATATGGTTTATTTTAATTCCACATTTTAAGTGACGGCGTCACTCTATTCTTCATCTTCAAATATGACTTTTCCCTTTACCATGTTATTTTGTTATTATATGTAGTACCGAAAAGCCAATACCCATTAGCCAATACCCATTGTCATCATGCGTTCTTTCCTGTTGGTTAGAAGTTGTTGTGTCCAGTCGAGCAACCCACCATCGCCAATCTCAATCACATTCTCGCCTGTTACTATTTTTGCTTTTATCCGAAAACCATAGTAATAGTTATTTTCATAGTCGGGTTCGACAACCGATACTTTTATATGGCCGCTGTTTTTCTGAACATATGATATTGACTCTGTAATTAATGGGCTTTGACCGTCATACCCTTTGCATGGGATAATCTCGAAGTATATATGTTCAAAGCTGTAACTTCGTAAAACGTCATACGATGCTGTCAGGTGTTTAAATAGTTCCTCTTTTTCAAAATTAAAACTCCCAGTATCTTTACCACAGGAAATCAGGCAAATAACTGAAAAATGAGGAGTAAAATTAGGATTGTCAAATACCTGTGTTCGAATAATCCGTGAAATATTACTGTAGTTGTAGGTTCGGCTATCTAATCCGCCTTTTTTCTTTAATGAAGCATAATGCAAGGCTGTTGCATTGGTTGGGTCTGCCTGCATTTCTGTATTTCTTAAAGCCGTCAACACTTTCTTTTGGTCTACGGTAGCAACAACACTACTCGTTCCCAACTGTGCGGCAGGAGAATGTTCTATCGGTTCAAATCCTCTGCTGGCTAATACTTTATAGCACGTCAATTCTTGTTCTTTGTACCTTAAAACATCTATATTGGCAGGTTTGACAAGTTTATTCCTCTCATATTTCTTTAATAAAGACGAGGGCGTTTCTTGCTGGATGCGCCTGTTAAAAACCTCCAATAAAATAGTGTTCAGTTCCGACCCACTTAATTCATCAGATAGTATCTTAACTATATCCGGCAAATCCAATTTGCTGATAATATGTTCACTTATATCTTTTTTCATGTTTTTCTTATACTGTATAAATGTTCATCAATTATTTTCCCCTCTTTTATTACTGAGGATTTAATAACAGCCTCTTTTTCAAAACCCACTTTTTCTAACACTTTCATTGAACCTATATTATACTCGTAAATATTTGCATAAACCCTCAATAAGTTAAGTGTTTCAAAAGCAAAATTTAATAATAGCCTTACTGTTTCAGTAGCATAGCCTTTCCCCCAATAGGGTTCTCCAATCCAATATCCTATCTCTGCATTAATACGATATACGTCATGTTGTGGTATTAAACTACCACAACCGACAAATGTATTGTCCTCATATATTCCGAAAACATGCCCTAATACACCACTTTCGGCTAAACCGAGAAATGTAATAGCATCCTCAATCGCATAAGGATATGGAAACGCATCCCGTAGGTTTACAGCGATTGCGTGATTATTAGCTAATTTCTGTATTGCTTCAGGAGAAGTTAGGTTTATATTTTGTAATCGTATCATTTTAAATTAGTTTACTCTGAGTTATAAGAGATTATAAGCGATAGCGCAAGATGCAGACAAATAGCGACTTAAAAGCAAATAGCCTTTTCACGGGCTGGTAATGATGTGGTAACTGAACTTTGTCTTACCTTTGTCTATTGATGGCTTTTGCCGTTCAAAAGAAAAGCCAAACAAAAGACTTTACCCACACATTATCAATCGGTTGTCCTCGTTTGGCTGATTCTTGCTTTTTTATCAGACTTTTATTTTATTAATCAACTATCTGCTAGTGATTCATCAATAAAAAAGCCAGAAGTTTTTACCCCTGGCTCTATACTCTCAATGGGAGACTTTTATTCTTTTGGATAACCCTGTTCTTGCAGCCAGATGCGTCCCGCTTCAATGGTTGGGCTTTGTACTAAAACAATAAATAAGAATGCAACAAACACACCTATCATTGCGCCACCAAGCACGCCACCTAAAGGCAGGAACATTGCAATAACAGCGGCTAAAACAATGGCAATAACCAGACGAATCCAGAATGCTGAGCCAATACGCTTACGCCCTTCTTTATTGCACTCTTTAAATAAACGCTTTTGTTCTTGTTTATCTAATCCTTTTAACTCCGGAACATTATCAATAGACCAATATATCTTCATAAATTCCTCTAAATCCGTTTATATGAGTGAAAAACACAGCAATTATAATGAATATTTCAAACAGGAACCAACTATCCCTTGTGTATAATAAATTCCAACGCTTGCAAATATGGATGTAAATAATTCTACTGTTGATCTTCAACGAAAATACGCCATAACTCTTCAACCGCTTTAGACATTTTGGTAGCTGGTCGATATAGACGAATTTCCACCGGAATGCACAGATCGGAGTCTTTATCAACGACAGCGATTATGGTTCCATTTTTTACCTCCGGTTCAGCCAAAGACTGTGGTAGCCAGGCTATGCCGTCTCCTGCTCTTACCATCGCCAGTAATGTTGCGGCTAAATCGGAAGTAAAAGCCACTTCCATTCCCCGTTTAACCCGATTAATGGATGCAGTGTTTGAAATAATGCGCCCTAAGCCAGACTCGCCGCTAAATGACAGGTAGGGGAATTTTTTTCTGTTATTCACCGTCCATAATGGTTTTGTTGAATCACCAGAAATAGCGCTGTAAGGAATGAGTCTGTCCAGCCCTAAGCGAATGCTAAAGAACTTTTCGGGCTCGAGATTGATACGCATATGGGGATGATAATGACAGAGCAAAAATTGACAGCCTCCCTGTAAAATCATTCTTTCACAGGCTTTCAAGGTATCAGACAACAGCCGGAAAGATCCAAATCGCGCAATCTTGTCATTCCGTCTCAATAATTCAGGAAAAAAAGAAAACGACAGAGCATGAGTGGCAGAAAAAACCACATCGGGTTGTTCTTGCCCCGCGACATCCAGAGCTTCACTTCTTACAGCATAAAGCGTTCTGATTAACTCTGGAGCCTGCCCACAAAAGACCTCACCGGCTCGCGTCAGGTCAACGCCCCTTCGATTACGTTCAAACAATGCGGTACCTACCCATTCTTCAAGAGACTGGATGCGTCGGCTAAATGCGGGTTGGGTCACATAACGCAAAGCGGCCGCTTTAGAGAAATTAAGGGTTTCAGCCAGTGCTACGCAGTCTTCAAGCCATGTTAGTTCCAGGTGATGCCGATTTTGCATTACAGCCATCCTTACAGGCATTAGATGAAGATGAATTATCCCCTTAGTATGTGGCTATACCAGATTACTTTTCAATCAAATAGTGGCAGTGAATGTAATAACTGTTTTAAATACAATTCATTAATAGTGCATGACAGGCGATGTCATCCTATCTGGCCACCTTTTCAGCCGTAAAATCAGGAGAAAAGAATGCGCATACTTGATGTTGTTGAAATCACCAAACCCATTGCATCCCCTATCAGAAATGCCTATATCGACTTCAGCAAAATGACAACCAGTCTGGTTGCTGTAGTAACCGATGTGGTTATTGATGGCCGACGAGTAGTGGGATATGGCTTTAACTCGAATGGTCGGTATGGTCAGGGCGGCCTCATTCGCGAGCGTTTTCGCGATCGGATCTTACAGGCAGATCCGGATAGTCTGCTTAATCATCGCGCCGATAATTTCGATCCTCATCGCATATGGAATGTGATGATGAACAATGAAAAGCCCGGTGGTCACGGCGAGCGCTCTGTGGCTGTAGGTACAGTGGATATGGCAATTTGGGACGCTACGGCAAAAATTGCCGGCCAGCCCCTATTCCGTATGCTGGCAGAAATGAAAGGTGTCGAAGCTAATCCTCGCGTTTTCGTTTATGCCGCTGGTGGTTATTACTATCCGGGTAAAGATTTAACGGCGCTAAGACAAGAAATGCGTAGCTATCTCAATCGCGGCTATAACGTGGTTAAAATGAAAATTGGCGGAGCGCCGCTGGAAGAAGACCGTCGCCGTATAGAAGCTGTTCTGGATGAAATTGGTGGAGAAGCGCAGCTTGCCGTCGATGCTAACGGCCGTTTTGATCTGGAAACCGGCATTGCTTACGCCAAAATGCTGCGTGAATATCCGCTATTCTGGTACGAAGAAGTGGGCGATCCTCTTGATTATGCCTTGCAGGCAGCACTGTCAGAGTTTTATCCGGGTTCAATGGCAACCGGTGAAAACCTGTTCTCACATCAGGATGCCCGTAATCTTTTACGATATGGCGGTATGCGTCCGGATCGTGATTACCTGCAATTTGACTGCGCCCTCTCCTATGGTTTAGTGGAATATTTGCGCACTCTGGATGTACTTGAACAATTTGGCTGGTCGCCAACTCGCTGCGTTCCACACGGTGGGCATCAAATGTCGTTAAATATTGCCGCCGGTCTGGGGCTGGGTGGAAATGAAAGCTACCCTGACCTGTTCCAGCCTTATGGGGGATTTCCTGATTCAGTAACCGTTGAGGATGGACATATTGTAATGCCTGAACTACCTGGCATTGGTTTTGAAGGAAAATCTGACTTAATAAAAGTGATGCGAGAACTGGCTGAATAAAGCACAGTGGATAATCAAACAGCAGGCCTGTGATTGACAAAAACAGGCCTGTATTTCAAGACTTACTATACCGCCACGGCTTGCGCTATTCCTTCCGGGATATAGCCATCAAAACTTTTGGTAATGTCTTCGGTAGCAACATGAAAGTTTACCGTTTGAGTTGCCGTCAGCATCCCTTTAACTCGGATCAAACCTTTGGTTGGGTCATCCGGGTCCCGACAAAATATCAGGTTATCATCGCTACTGGACTTATATTGGCTAATCCATTGGCAAAGCGTTCCTGCATCGGTTGACCAGATTTTCTTTCCATTCACCGGAGAACGAAAATTAGCGGTTGAGTTTCCACTAAGGTAAATATCTGCAAAATAAGGTACTTCTAACTGCTGTTCATTACACATCAGAAGCACTTTCATTACGTGACCAACGGGAATGTTAATGGGAACGGTATCGCTAAACTCAAGCGTTTCCGTCTTTGAGGTACTGGTTGTATCAGACCAGGAGTGTGAATACTCAAAACTGAATTTGAATGTCACTTCTCCCCCGCTCCCCAGAAATTCAGCTTTAGATTTAATATCTACACCAGTTCCCACTTTAATACTGTGGCTTTTGGTATGTGAAGTGGTTGATGAATTTTGATAAGCATATTTTAATGACACGGTCATATTAGGAGTAAGACCGTTTCGATTATCCGCAATTCCGGTAACGGCCGCTTTTTGATGTACTTCAAATACTTTTTGGCTTTGATCAAAAACTAATTTAGTCGCGATCTTATCCACTAAATACCCATATAATCCGCCATTATTGTCCGGTCCATTAGTAAACCATTGTCCATCAGCAGGATTCATTTCGGTATTAAGATTACTTTGCCACGCATCTATTATGATGGCTGCTATATATCTTTTATCTAAAAATTGAAGTCCCATAATTTATCCTCCAGATGATATTTCTATCATCACATCCATATTTACCTAACATAATTAACTTTAGAATAGATACAGACAACTTATTAAAACAAGGAGTTACTATGATACGTCAATCAGTCCAAGATCATTATTTAATGTAGTGCCACTAATATTATAATTAGCAGTGGTTGTATTACCTTTTTCGAATATAAATGCTCTGCGAGCTTCATTATCTGTTCCCCAAACAACAAACGCATGCATATATATCATTGAACCATCAGGAACGCCAAGCTCATCAGGTGCAATAGTTTTCGACTGTCCCAATGTGATATCATTACTTTGTTTTGTAAGATGTTTTTCACCGCTATCATCCATATAACTATATTGAATTCGGGCAACAAAACCACCAGAGTTTTTAAGATTCATTTTACCAATTTTTTGCATAGCCATATTAAGTTTCCTTATTTAGAAAATAAATAATTTCAACAATATAATATATAATAATAGATAGTTATTATTCAGGCGTTAGGTAAATATGGTTAGGCGCTATTCATTCTGAAATGAAACCATCTACATAATAAAGCGTAGTCCAATGATTTAATTAACACCAAAAACATTTCAAATTATTTCAATTTATAAAATTAAATGACTGTTAATTAAAAATAAATATATGATAGTCATTGAGCATTAAATTAAATGCAGGTGAAGATTCAGCAATATAAATAAGAATACACTCACTTTAAATAAGTAATATCTTATTTTATTTCCAGAATGAATAAGAAGAATTAGCATGACTAATATTATTAACCTCCGGCATATCACGAACACTAAGCAGATATTGTTCCTTCAGCTTTCTGGTTATCTGTTTCTCTTGCTGTAATCGCTGTTTGAAGGATGGATAGTCAACCACCAAATAGAGTGATTCATCCATATCAATATTTTTACCGCTGGTTGATGAGAAGTAATAGTCACCTTTAGCCTGCCATATGGTTCCCGTCACCCTACCATTACGTTCGAGTGTTTCAACCAGATGCCAGTCAGACAAGGATACGCCAGGCAAAATGGAAAGTACGGTATTCCGACTTACTAAGCCCCTGCTCTTTTTACCCCATACCTCATAAGAGGACAAAATAATCGTATCTTTAGCGTTGGTCCAAATTCCTGCTGCGTAATGCTCTGAAATCCGCTGTGGATGATTTGAACCAAAAGGATTTGAACCGGCATACTTAAATTTTTTACTCTGATAATCCCAATAAAAAACGCCATTATTGTTGATGAATAACTCGTGATTTGCCCGATCGCGATCGGCGACCAACAGGCTTAACCCTTGAGTTTTTTTACCATCAATAATATCCGGAAAAGAAATTGCGCCAAAATAGTAGGTATTTGTTTTAGCATCCCAACCGTAATCGGTTTGCCACTGATCGCTATCCGGGGAGAACGCACTAAAAGTAATCGGACTGGCATCAATTAAAGGCTTCCCCTGATAATAAACGCGAGTACTATCCGCCAGATAACGATTATGTATTCTGCCTTGCAGATGCCCCTGACCATAGCTTACAGATTGAATGCGACTGCCATCGGCTGCAGCAACCATCACACCTTCATAAAACAGATGTTGACCATCAGAGAGATAATTCTGTCCCCAGGTTTTCAGATTGCCATAGATAACATTTTCTACGCGGCTTAGGATAAAATCCCGACGTCTTGGGCGGTCAGGATTATCATAATCTTTATCGCGTACAATTTCGTGCCACCAGTAATAGTCAGGGTTCTTGCGTTCTTCACTACAAAAATAGGTCTTCTCACCATCGCTGATATACCCCTGAGAAGTATAGGTTACTCTCTCAGGCTGCAATCCCTGGATAATATGGGTGCCGCAGAATACCGATTGGTTATTCTTGGCTAATGGCGCCAGATATGGTGAAGAATAGACCTGAAAATCGCTGCTATCTACACCGGGTAATAAGTTGTACCCCTGAAATGGAATATTGACATAAACTTTTTGCTGATAGCTGTAATAACGTCCACCGAGCGACTTGCTGCTATGCCCAAAATCGCTGGAGTCTGAGTCTCGCCAAAGGTTGGTAAAGATAAGTATTGAGAACAGCAGTCCCAGTAAAATAGAGAAAATGACAAACAGTCTTACCCAAAATGTGCGGGGAAATTTTCTGACTTTTGACGTCTCAACGATCATTTGGTTTTCCTTTACCTGATTCCAATAACATCCCGCTATTGTGCTGCTATATAATACACGGGTTCAGATATTTGAGACAAAATCATTAATAGACCAGATAAACATTCACGTATAATCACCATCTGTTTTTGCTCTGAATCAGATCGTTAAGTACATGACTATTATTTCTGTTTTGTTCGCCAATATATCATCGGAAGAGTGACGAATATGCTGAAGAAATTTACCTACCTACTGTTATGCTCATTTTTATTCACCAATAGTCTGTCCCTGTTAGCCAAGACCCGTGTGGTTCATGTTGTGGTTGCCCTGTGTGATAACAAATATCAGGGAATCGTTCCGGTGCCGGAAAAAATTGGCAATGGACAAGACCCGGTGAATAATCTGTATTGGGGGGCAGCTTATGGTGTGAAAACCTTCATAAAGAAACAGTCAAACTGGCAACTTGTTACCTCTTCTACCAATCCACAAAAAAACATACTGGAACGTATCGTTTTTAAACATAAAACCGATGATGTTTATCTGGTAGCTGATGCCTATGATGGTCAATATATCGGCCAAACCATTGATGATTTTTATCAATATATTGGCGGTGCTAAAAAAGGCAGTATGGATATCCAACAAAAATCTATCAATACCGGTGGCGGTGCCGATATGGTGGTTTATATTGGCCACAATGGCCTGATGGATTATTCAATTGCTCAGCTTAATTTAACTGCGCCAGAGATAACTAATGAGAAAAACAGAAATCAGAACGCCCAAAGGCAAGCCGCCGTATTTGCCTGTAAAAGTAAGCCCTATTTCCTGCCTCAGTTTGAAAAAACAGGCATTCGTCCGGCAATGATGACCACCAACTTTATGGCACCGGAAGCCTATATTCTGAACGCGTTAGTCGATTCCTGGATTAAAAAGCATTCCCCGGAACAAACTCGCGAAGCGGTTGCACAAGCCTATGCTAAATATCAGAAAATTAGTGTTAAAAGTGCTAAAGGGTTATTTGCTACTCAATAAAGTAAGTAATGATTATTGGTGAAATTAACCAGCGTTTGTTCCTGAATATTTTTAGTCAGGAAATATAAAGGAATACTTATTATGGATGCTTTTAAAAAACGGCGATGGGCTATTGCACTGGTATTGACTGCTATTATTGCAGTTATTATTTGGTTTACCCTGTTCCCATCACGGCAGCATCAGATCCTGTTAACTCATCAGGGAGATAATCCCCCATCTCTGGAACGTTTATTTAAACAATTAGAGAAAGATAACTTCACCACAGAACAACGCTCTTCTTCTGAAACTCTTGCATTTTATCGCTGTGAAACTAAAGAAGATTATCGTTTCACCGGTTCCGGTGTCCGCCATTTCTATTTTAACCGCACTTTCCCAATAAAATCCCCGATTGGCAATGTTTATCCTGATTTCCATTTATATGTTTTAAGTTTTGAAACCGAACAACAGGCCAGCGCATATGCCATAAAGATTAATGCGGCTAAACGTTATTATGATAGTAATGATGATAAGTGCGAATTTGATAAAGCTCCCTGGAAAATTGTCACTAATGGCCCAACGCTGTATTATCTTGATACCAGAGCACAGATGTTGATAGATTTTATCGAACAATACGGCAAGTTATTAGAAAAAGAGTAATTTAACGGTACTACTACAGGGATATCTTATGCTCAGAAAAAGAAGATTTATCATTGCGATACTGTCTGCCGTACTGTTTGCAATGATCTTTTACGTTATCTATTACGCCCGCATTGGCACCGGACGATATTGTAACGAAAGCCCGGAAGTTCGCTGGCGTTTAGCCATTTATACCGGTGAGTGTAACGATGAAACCGGATGTTTTTATTCTAAAAGAACAGGTACCGGCATATTGGAATACTTTGGTATTCGCCCCCGCGCCTGATCAAGGCTGTTGGCCGGCTAGAGATTAAATTTCCTATCGCCTTCTATCTTGGCCTGTAGCAAGAACGCCCATCGCGGCACTTATGATGGCCCTGATAAGAATTCTCTCTGCCTTTCGGTCTATCCCGATGATGATGCCTGTCGTCATCGTCACTGTCGCTATCCAGTAACATTACTGCTGCTGCAATGCCAACTAGCCCAATGATTAACCCGGCTGATGTGACGTCATCTGAATCCATATTTGCGCACCCTACCATCGATAAACAAACGGCACCAATCATTGAATTTCTCAGCCCTGTTTTCATTTTTTTTCTCCCTCTGCTGCCTCCTATTGGGCTGTTTAACAGTACGAGCAATAGCCAATATGCTCAATGCCGCTTAAGGTAAAGTAAGTGAAAAGATTGAGTAAAGCAGGGAGGAAAAACGACTTTCAATTTATTTACTAGAGCGAAATATCAACGATTATCCGAATCAATAATCGTTGAGTTTAGTATTTTTGGCAACAAACACACAGGCATAGGCTTGTTGAGACAAGCCTCAGTAAAACCATATCGCGTTATTGTATTTGCATTAATGCCTTGATTTGCCACCCATCAGGATCTGCCAGATCGTTTAGCATTGAGAAATGTGTCGCTTTCGGTAAGTGGATGAGCCCTACGGTCTCACCAATATTTTCACAAACGACTGCGTAATCTGTCGAATGGCGTACCAGTTCGCTTAACTCCCCAGCACCCACACTAATCAGAGTGGGCGCACCTTTTTGAATATGTAACAATGGACTGTACAAATTAATCTCATCAGTTGTCAGATTTAAACTGTCCTGAAGCCAGCTTAAACTTATCGGTTCCAGATCTACTAAGGCACTAATCATATGGATCTTTGATACTTTCGCGTGAGAACGATATAACGCCGACAAATGTCCCCCGGCAGAATGCCCAGCCAAATATAAAGGATTGCCAACGATTCCGAGGTTATCTGTATCGGTTATGACACGTTCAATTAACATCCCTATTTGTTTAACAATTTCCGTCATTGTTGCCTCTGGGGCTAGCGTATACTCTGCCAGAATAACATTCATTCCGTGAGCAAGCGGTCCTTCAGCAATAAAGGCAAAATCTTCCTTTGTGCAGTTACTCCAATAACCACCATGAATAAACAGATATGTTGGCGCTTTATTAAGCCCACATGATAGAAAATCGTAACGTTCACGAGGTTTATCGCCATATCTCAGGTCGCGTACCCAGTTGTATGTATTGTAGGTTCGAACGCTACATGCCTGGAATTCACGTAATAACTCAGGGAAGTTAGCTGCTGCTTTGGTATTATTATATGCAGCATCAAGCTCTTCTCTATTCATATTTCTGTACAGATTTTTACTCATAATTATTATCCTCAAACAATGGATGCGTTGCATGTGTAATACATTTTCATATCCTTTCATATGTTGAGGGTTAATTCTTGACGCTAACTGCGCTTCTCTCCCTTTGAAATACTTTTTGAAGAATTAAATGATGAGATGAATCAAAATGATGACAGTTATATTGACAGGAAGTATCGGATTGGTCTGATAGGAGACTTATATAACAGAGCTGCTCCCATTATTAGGACTCTTCAGGGAATCCATTTGAGCCAGACCAACCCCTTCCCGGCTTTTGCCGTATTCAACAGAACCTTACTATTAGTTTTTTACGTAATAGACAAACGCCAGTTTATTACCGTCAGGGTCGCGCACATAAGCGCTGTAAAATCCTTCACCATATTGAGGACGAAAACCAGGCGCACCTTCACTGGTGCCGCCATTGGCAAGCGCGACAGCATGCAAACGATCGATAGTATGAATATCCGGTGCATTAAAAGCGGCCATTACGCCGTTACCTGTTGTGGCTTTTTCTTGATTAAATGGGCGACCGACACACAAACCAACACTGTGGTTGTCACTGAATGTCCCCCATGAAGCCCCTTCATCATTACTGCCACCGCGAGGATGACCCAAAATCTCCATCAGCGGATCGTAAAATGCAATCGCCGTAGGAAGATGGTTAGTACCCAGCATGATATAAGAGAACATCCTAAACCTCCTGACTGTTCTATCGCCGCTTTTTAACGAAATGGCGGCTCGTTAAAGGTGCGTAACTTACGCGAGTGTAGCTTATCGCCCTCTGCACGCAGTAAATCTATGGCGCGAATACCGATTTGCAAATGTTCTGATATAGCCCCTTCATAGAAATGGTTCGCCTGACCCGGCAGTTTAATTTCTCCGTGCAGCGGTTTATCAGAAACACATAACAGCGTGCCGTAAGGCACCCGAAAGCGATAGCCCTGAGCGGCAATGGTGGCACTTTCCATATCCACCGCAACCGCACGGCTCAGGTTAAAGCGTCGCGCAGATACTGAAAAACGCAGTTCCCAGTTACGGTCATCGGTAGTGACAACGGTACCGGTTCTCAACCGCAGTTTTACCTCTTCGCCAGGCATTCCACTAACCACTTTAGTGGCGTCATACAAGGCGCGTTGTACTTCTGCAATACTTGGAATGGGAATATCGGGTGGCAACACCGCATCCAGAACATGGTCATCACGTAAATAAGCATGAGCTAAAACATAGTCGCCGATTCTTTGACTTTCACGTAATCCGCCACAATGACCAATCATCAGCCATGCATGAGGACGAAGTACTGCCAGATGGTCACAAATTGTTTTGGCATTGGAAGGTCCTACGCCAATATTGACCAGTGTGATTCCCTGACCAGAAGAGGAAATAAGATGATAAGCCGGCATCTGATGTTTTTTCCAGGCCAGATCTGACGCCGTTCTCTCCGGATCGGCGTTTTCCGCAGTAATATAGCTACCACCGGCGCATGATAGCGCCTGATAAGGGCTGGATGGATCAAGAATCTGTTTGCAGGCCCAACTGATAAATTCATCCACATAGCGACTATAGTTGGTAAACAGAACATAAGGTTGAACATGTTCAACTGGCGTTCCGGTGTAGTGCTTAAGCCGCGCTAAAGAGAAATCGGTACGTAGCGCATCAAAGTGAGATAACGGGAAAGTATCTCCCGTACTCGCCAAACCATCAGTAATATCATCACCAATTTTCGCCAGATCGGTAGTGGGAAAGTGCTGCACAATCCCTGCCGTCATGGTGCGGTCCAGCATCAGATCGGAGCCATCTATCACAAAAGGATAAGGTATCTCTTGCTGTGACGGTGTCACCTCAAAAATGGCAACATAATCATGTTCCAGCAATCCTAACTGTTCCGTCAGATAGCGACGAAACAGATCCGGGCGAGTTATGGTGGTGGTGTATTGCCCCGGATGAGCAAAGCGCCCGTAAGCACGAGTGCGTAAATGTTCCTGAAATTTACCATCCCAACAAACCCGCAGTTGAGGATAGGAAAATAACCCCTGCTCTCTGGCTTTAGGGTCAGGCAAGGTTCCCTGCTGAATAAAAGCACCAATGGCGCTACGCAATGCACTCAAGGCGGATTCATATTGTTGTTCGAGTTTATCGATGGCTTCAGAAGCCGTAAGACGGGTATTAAATGGTTGCTGATTCAAGAGAGCTCCTTTAAGGGCAAATGGAGACAGTCACTAAATTAAGTGGGTTGTGATAATAATAGAATAGCTTATTTATCAGTGGAAGTTTTTGATAAATAAGCGCTGTAGTTAATTTTCCTACAGCGCAGCGATTTTAAAAATTCAAAATCAGAGAGGAACAGCAATCATTCAGATGATGCACGTTGATTTGAAGGCCGGGATTCAAACCATTGTATAATTTGCTGATTAAATTCAGCCGGTGCTTTTTTATTAGTAGACGCAGAGAGCGTTGCCAGCGTGTGCTGGGAGAAAACCTGCCGCATGGCCTGTTCTGCTTCTAACATAATACGATGAATTGAACATACACCTTCAGTTGCCCACTGAGGCGCTTGCCGATCAAATACCGCACAGCGCTCACGTATCTCTTTGCACTCAAATAACCCCTTATTACCATCAACGGCTTCAACCACATCCTTAACCGAGATAGATTCAGGTGAACGAGCCAGATGAAAGCCACCTCTGGCTCCTTCCGTTGAATTCACAATGCCGGACTTTTTTAGTTTAGTAAAAATCTTGGCTAAAAAGTCGACAGGAACTCCCTGCAATTCAGCGAGATCGCGCACGTTTGCTTCTTTGATTCCGTCACGCTGGCTAATATACAACAAACAATGCAGTGCATACTCAACCCCCGAACTGACAAACGCCATGACTCCCCCTGAATAATTAAACCTGTTATTGCTGCGCTAAAGTCTACCGCAGAACGCTTTTGGTGTCCTGCTTATACCGCCATTTCTGGCTGGTTGCACTTAGCCATACTGGTTGCCCACTCTGTGGCCAGTTGGTCCAGGTCATTATGGGCGCGAACTAATGCGGCTTCACGAGCCTCGGCAACGGTAAATTGCAGTGGTTGAGCATCAACAAACTGCGGAGCTTCTACACCAATAAAGGCAAAAGCCGCTTTAAGTACCGGAGTCATGGCATCCATATGACTATAAGGTGAACCCTGACGTAAATCAGCACCGCGAGTAGTAATGAACAGCACTTTCTTATCACCCAGTTTACCAACGGTAGAACCATCCGCCAGTAAATCGTAAGTCACGTTAGTACGGGTAATAGCATCAATAAATGTCTTAAATGTTGATGGAATGGTCCAGTTGTACATTGGCATTGCACATACCAGTACATCAGCATCCATTACTCTCTGACACATGGCGTCAGATGAAGCCAATACCTCATGCATTCTCTCTGTCCGCTCCTCTTTAGGCGTATAGGTTGCCTGCACAAACTCTGCGGAAACGTGAGGCTGAACATCCTCGGTTACATCGAGATAATCAATGTCGAACTCAACACCATTACTTTTCAGTTGCTGAAGAAAATAACGTCCCAGTGCACGTGAGTTAGACCACTGGTGGAATTTTGAGCTCGCATCAATATGTAATATTTTCATTTGTGTTCCATATGCTTAATTGAGAATGAATGCTTAAAATTAACTACGACTATTTTTGTCGTAGTTAAGATATTCCTTTTTATGTTTTACGACAAGAGGAATTTTTCTGATTCAGATCCAATGAAGCGATAAACACCACCATTCAATCATATTCGTTAAAACAGATATGTTTTGTTTGACTCTGATATTTATCACCGTATGATAATCTCTTGGATTTCACCTAATCGGGTATTCATTATGGGGCCATTAACACCACTTCAATTGTTCAAAATATTGTCAGATGAGACTCGTCTGACAATCGTATTATTATTGAAAGATTCCCATGAGCTTTGCGTTTGTGAGTTATGTGAAATCCTTAAACTACCTCAGCCAAAAATATCCCGACATTTAGCCATGCTCAGAGAAACGGGCATTCTGCTCGATCGTCGTGAAGGTAAATGGATTCACTACCGCCTTTCACCCAATATACCGCTGTGGGCTGGTAATATTATTGAGCAAGCCTATAGCAGCGAGCTTAATCAAATAAAAGCAGTTCGTTATTCAGTATTAACAGAGAATAAACAGACTCGTTGTCGATAAATTTTTTATCTATACATATTCGTTTATTCATATATATAAAGTTAAAGCACCAATAATATTCATGGAGATTTTATGTGGTTGGCACTTAGCATTTTTCTTCTCACAATTACTTTGGTTATCTGGCAGCCAAGAGGATTAGGTATTGGCTGGAGTGCCACCCTTGGTGCCCTTCTGGCTTTAATGACCGGAGTGGTTCATCTGAACGATATTCCCGTTGTCTGGAACATTGTCTGGAATGCTACCACAGCCTTTATCGCAGTGATTATCATCAGTCTGTTGCTGGATGAATCAGGCTTTTTTGAATGGGCGGCATTACATGTTGCCCGTTGGGGAAATGGTAATGGTAAGAGGCTTTTTACCTATATTGTTTTATTGGGTGCTGCAGTAGCTGCGCTGTTCGCTAACGATGGTGCAGCCTTAATATTAACGCCAATTGTTATTGCAATGCTTCTGGCATTAGGATTCAGTCGTGGTGCTACATTAGCATTTGTAATGGCGGCAGGATTTATAGCTGATACCGCCAGTTTGCCTTTGGTGGTATCAAATCTGGTTAATATTGTATCAGCCGACTATTTTAATATTAGCTTCAGCAATTATGCTGCCGTTATGGTTCCGGTCAATATCGTGGCTATTCTGGCAACATTAATCATGCTTCACTGCTTCTTTACCCGATCGATCCCCGCTAGCTACGACATGAAGTTATTAAAGTTACCTGAAGAGGCAATACGGGATCGGAAAACCTTTAAAGCCGGGTGGCTAATTTTAGCCCTGTTACTGATTGGATTTTTTGGCTTAAATCATTTAGGAATCCCGGTCAGTCTGGTGGCATCGGTCGGTGCTATTACTCTTTGGATTATTGCACGACGAAGCCGGATTATTGATACCGGTAAGGTGATCCGTGGCGCACCATGGCAGATAGTTATCTTCTCACTAGGTATGTATTTGGTGGTTTATTGCTTACGCAATGCAGGGCTTACCTATTACCTTTCTCAAATTTTAGATCTGTTGGCCGAACAGGGATTATGGGCTGCCACACTGGGTACTGGTTTTCTAACCGCGTTAATGTCAGCAATAATGAATAATATGCCAACAGTGTTGGTTGGCGCCCTTTCAATTGAAGGCAGTTCGGCAACGGGCGTAATAAAGCAGGCGATGATTTATGCCAATGTTATTGGCTGCGATCTTGGCCCCAAAATTACGCCTATTGGTAGTCTGGCGACGCTGCTCTGGCTGCATGTATTAGCACAGAAAAATCTCACCATTACCTGGGGCTATTATTTCCGGGTTGGTATCATTATGACGTTTCCCGTTCTTTTGATAACGTTAATTGCACTGGCAATTCGCCTCTCATTTTTGGTATAAAACTATGCGAAAAATTACTATTTATCATAACCCTGCTTGCGGAACCTCGCGTAATACTCTGGCATTAATCCGTAATAGCGGTGTTGAGCCAACGATTATTTTTTATCTGGAAAATCCCCCCAGCCGCACCGAATTACTTAACATAATTGAAGATCTGCAAATGTCACCCCGAGAGCTGTTGCGTAAAAATGTCGAACCTTATGAAACATTAAATCTATCGCAAGCGCACTGGAACAATAGCCAGATTATTGATTTTATGCTGCAATACCCCATTCTGATTAACCGTCCAATAGTGATTACTGAACTGGGAACTAAACTTTGTCGCCCTTCTGAAGTGGTACTGGAAATATTACCGGATCGCCAATCAGCTGCGTTCACCAAAGAAGACGGCGAACAGATAATTGATGAACAGGGTAATCGGATTATTAAGTAACAATACTCATTAGCAATCTGTCTCTTTCGCTAATCTTTCAGCCTATTGTGTAAGGGAACGTCATGACCGTAAAATTAATCGCCATCGATCTGGATGACACACTGCTTCAGGATGATAAGACCATTTCTCCCGCTGTAAAACAGGCGGTGAGTCAGGCGCAATCTCAGTGTGTTCATATTGTTTTAGCTTCAGGACGCCCTTATAGCGGTATGCGGGGATATATAGAAGAGTTAGGGCTGAATAAAGCTGGCTGTTACTGTATTTCTTATAATGGTGGATTAGTGCAACACGCGAGCAACGGTGAAGTCATTAAGCAAACACTGTTATCCATTGAAGATTATAACCATGTTAGCGCCCTGTCTCTGCATCTTAATATTCATTTTCATGCTCTAACTTACGATGCTCTTTATACACCAAATCGGGATATCAGCACTTATACTGTACGGGAAGCCTTCCTCAGTCATGTTCCGTTAATCTACTGCCCAATTGATGAAATGAACCCAGACCTGATGTTCCCCAAAATGATGTTTATTGACCATCCAAAGGTTCTGGATGCCGCGATAGAAAAAATTCCTGCCAGTTACCATGACAAATACACCCTGGTAAAAAGTTCTCCTTTCTTTCTGGAAGTGCTGCACAAAGATGTCGACAAAGGAGCCGCGGTTAAATTCTTATCCCAACAGCTAAATATCCAGCAATCAGAAGTGATGTGTATTGGCGATCACCATAATGATTTACCGATGCTTAAGTTTGCGGGTATTGGGGTTGCCATGGGAAATGCGTCTGACGAAATTAAGCAACATGCGCAATTTGTCACCCGCACCAACCAGCAAGATGGCGTGGCATTTGCCATTGAGAAATTTTTAGCCTGACCGCTGGAATATTTATCCAGGGGAAATCATGATGCGATTTCCCCTACGACAGTCAGTCAAATACCGGCTGCCAGTTTTCGGTGCGACAGGCTTCAAAACATAAAGCAATTTGCTGTACCGTGGTTTTATCTTCTGAGAGTTCAGGCAGTTGTTCCAGACCAAACCAGCCGCTTTCTAATGTTTCGCTGTTGGCAACAAAATGGCCGCCAATCACTTCGCACTGAACAAAAACTTTGCAGATACCATAGGCATAAACTGGCGTGTTATGAAGATTGCGATCCTGTAGCGCAATTAATCGGGTAGCGATAACATCCAGTCCCGCCTCTTCCTTCACCTCTTTTACCGTATTAGCCCGGATAGACTGATTCACATCCACCCATCCTCCCGGTAAAGACCAATAACCGCTATTTTCTTTGACCAGTAATATTTTTCCCTGCTCAAATATCGCTGCCCGACAGTCCAGTTTCGGGGTTTGGAAACCAGTTTCATTACAGAATACATTAGTGACATGGGCCATTGGCAGGCCGCTATACTGGCTGACAATCTCAGCCGACAGCTCACGAATGCGTTCAAAACGCTCCCGATCGTAAACGTCCTGAGAGTAGTGACATCCCGTCTGACCAATAAACTGCAGCTCAATTGCCCACTTTAACCAGCGTATTTCATCTGATTCAGCTGGTTTCTGCTTCAAAATCAGAAAAATATCATTAGGTAAATTGAGATAGTGATGTGGCGTAAATATGCCTGACTGAATGACAGCCCCATAAAGCTAAAGCAAAATCTATCCCTGCTTCCGACGCCAGCCTGGCACTCTCACCGGATGCGCCAATCCATAAGGTTCCGGATTTATTCTGATCGGTTTGCGGTAAATCACCTGATTGAAAATCAAAACGTATAACCTCAGCGTATTGAGATAAAGACCGATCAAACTGAGCATGTTCAGAACAGAGTATATCCACCCTGCAATTTTGCTGTTTTAACTGCTGTAACAGCAAACCGGCATTATCGGGCAGGCATTCATAATCGAACAAAATATGGCTATAACGCATAGTGACCTGATGAAGGAATCTGAAAGCAAAGTAGCATTATGTTAGCAGTATGATGGGCATTTTACAGCAGGATAAGGGAAGTTATCCGGCACAATGATGGCCACCGGATAACATTTTAGTTACAACGTCACCATTATGCTTGTTGCAAATGTTTCATATGAAACTCAAGGTGTTGTTCAATAAAGCTGGCGATAAAATAGTAGCTGTGGTCATAACCTTGCTGCATACGCAGGGTTAACGGATAGTCGATATCAGCAGCAACCTGCGCTAAGCCTTCCGGCTGAAGCTGCTCGCCAAGAAAGCTATCGTTATCCCCTTGATCTACCAGCATGGGAATGGCTTTTCCCTGATAGTATTTTAACAGTTCACAGGCATCCCATTGTTGCCAGCTCTGGCGATCCTCGCCTAAATAGGTCTGGAATGCATTTTGTCCCCATGGAACGGCCGTTGGATTAACGATGGGTGAAAACGCCGAAACCGAACAGAAACGTTCCGGATTACGTAACGCCATCACCAAGGCACCATGCCCCCCCATCGAGTGACCAGAAATGGATTGAGGTCCGTTAAAACCTAACTTATTGCTTAAGAGGTGAGAAAGTTCATCTCGCAAATAGTCATACATTCTGTAATGCCCGGCCCAGGGCTGTTGGGTAGCATTGAGATAGAATCCAGCTCCCTGACCTAAGTCCCACTGGCTGACATCTGCCACCGCTTCCCCTCTGGGACTGGTATCCGGCATGACTATCGCAATCCCCAGTCGGGCAGCAATACGCTGTGCGCCAGCCTTAGTGGTAAAATTTTCATCATTACAGGTTAATCCTGACAGCCACCATAACAATGGCGGCGATGGCCAACGGGATGAATCAGGAATAAACAGGCTGAAGGTCATCGCGCAGCTAAGGGTGGATGAATGGTGGCGATAGCGCCGCTGACAACCATCAAACACCTTATGTTGCTCAATAAGCTCTAATTCATTCTGCATCTAAAAGCTCCTTTGATAATTTTAGCGATACTGAAGCAGAGCGCGGCAATAAACCTGCGCTCCATCGGGTAATCACTACTTATCGCCAAAGTGGATAACGGTACGAATAGACTTACCTTCATGCATCAGATCAAATGCCTGATTAATCTCTTCCAGCGGTAAAGTATGGGTAATGAATGGATCAAGCTGAATATCACCTTTCATCGCCTGTTCGACCATGCCAGGTAGCTGGCTGCGACCTTTTACACCACCAAAAGCTGAGCCGCGCCATACACGTCCGGTAACCAGTTGGAATGGACGTGTACGAATCTCCTGACCAGCACCGGCTACGCCAATAATGACGCTTTCGCCCCAACCTTTATGGCAGCACTCCAGCGCTGAACGCATCACATCGACATTACCTATACATTCGAAACTGTAATCCACACCACCATCGGTCATTTCAACAATCACGTCCTGAATAGGTTTATCGTAATCTTTAAGATTAATGCAGTCTGTCGCTCCCATCTCTTTAGCCAGTTCAAATTTGTCCTGGTTGATATCAATGGCAATAATACGACCGGCTTTAGCCTGTACCGCACCTTGTATAGCTGCCAGACCAATACCTCCTAAACCAAAGATAGCGACTGTATCTCCAGCTTTAACTTTCGCAGTATTGTGTACGGCGCCAATACCGGTGGTGACACCACAACCCAGCAAGCAAACCTTCTCCAACGGAGCTTCAGGATTGATTTTTGCCAGAGAGATTTCTGCCACAACTGTGTACTCACTGAATGTACTGGTGCCCATATAGTGATAAATAGGCTGGCCATTGTAGGAGAATCGGGTTGTTCCATCAGGCATTAAGCCTTTGCCCTGAGTGGCTCGTACCGCCTGACACAGGTTGGTTTTACCTGATTTACAGAACTTACACTCACCACATTCGGCGGTATACAGAGGAATCACATGATCGCCGGGCTTTAATGACGTGACACCGTCACCAATCTCAACCACAATACCACCGCCTTCATGGCCTAATACTGCAGGAAAAACCCTTCCGGATCGTCACCGGATAGCGTAAAGGCATCCGTATGACACACGCCAGTATGGGTGATACGCACTAAGACTTCGCCTTTCTTTGGTGGAGCAACGTCAATTTCAACAATCTGTAACGGTTTTCCGGCTTCGAAAGCCACAGCAGCACGAGATTTCATAAGGTTTCTCCATCAACATTTATTTAGAACCAGTAACATCAGACTGGTTCGGTAGAAATAGTTACTTCAGATAGGAATGAATAAGACCGGCAAGTTCATCAACCTTAGTGGATTGTAGCTCGCCTGAAGGGAGTATCTCCCGCAGCTCATCACGCAGATGGGTCTCTAAAATGTCGTTCATTAAGCCATTGGCCGCCCCGCGAAATGAGGCTATTTGCTGTAACAGCAACTGGCACTCTTTACCGGACTCCAGCGCTTTTTCTAACGCCTTCACCTGCCCTTTAATTTTACGTACCCGGGTAAGGATTCGTTTTTTATCAGCATCCAACTTTGGCATGGTATCGCCCTCTATATAGTATAGGGGGGTATACTATATTAATATAATAAATTGAGCAAACTGCATCGCTAATAACTGAGTGATTAATAAAAGAAATTCTGACAGCATTGTGGCCTGAAGACTCAGACCACAATACAGAGAGATTAAGCCAGGTCTTCTAAGCGACCGTGCTTTTCATAACGGGAAATTCGAATAACGCCATTGTCATCGTCCACAAACACCACTTTAGGCTGATGGGTCTTCGCCTCTTCTGGTGTCAGTTGGGCATAACACATGATGATCACTTTATCACCCACCTGCACATGGCGGGCGGCGGCGCCATTAAGACAAATCAGACCGCTGCCTCTTTTGCCTGAAATAGTATAGGTTTCAAATCGGCTACCGTTATTGATATTCACAATTTGAACCTTTTCATACTCCAGAATGCCTGAGGCATCTAACAGATCCTGATCAACAGTAATGCTGCCAATATAGTCCAGTTCAGCCTGAATCACTGTTGCCCGATGGATCTTGCTTTTTAACATGGTTAATTCCATGACTGCCTCTTATTCAAAGATCAAACACAAAGTTATCAATTAAGCGCGTTTTACCAATGTAAACCGCCATGGCACACAGAACCGGTGCGTCAATAGTTTCAACCGGCGTCAACTTACTGGCATCAACAATAGAGATATAGTCAATTTTGGCCATCGGTTCCTGCAAAATGCAGTTCTCCATTTGGGAGATAATCACCGAACACTGCTTTTCACCCTGCTGCATCAGCTTTCGACCCAACTGAATGGCACGATACAGACAAAGTGCTGCCTGACGCTGTTCTGCATTTAAATAACTGTTACGTGAACTTTTAGCCAGGCCGTCATGTTCACGGATAATTGGACAACCAACCACCTGAACATCAATATTCAGATCGTTGACCATTTGGCGAATTACCGCCAGTTGCTGCGCATCTTTTTGTCCAAAATAGGCGCGATCGGGCTGAACAATGTTGAAAAGCTTGCTCACCACCGTACAGACTCCACGAAAATGGATTGGACGGCTACGTCCGCACAGCTCTTCGGTCAGGCCTGTCATATCAACAAAACTGCAAAAATTGGCCGAATACATCTCTTCAGCTCGCGGGTGGAAAATCAAGTCCACGCCAGCCTGTTGGCAAAGCAGACTGTCTTTATCAAGATCTCGCGGATAGCTGGCTAAATCTTCCGTTGGCCCAAACTGCATGGGATTAACAAAGATTGAGGTCACTACTCTGTCATTCTCTGCTTTTGCCTGAGTCATCAGACTTTGGTGGCCTTCATGCAGATATCCCATGGTCGGTACCAGACCAACCTGTAGTCCGGCCTTTTTCCAGGCCTTAACCGTTTCCCTTACTTGCTGAATGGTTGTGACTATCTGAACCAAAGTGTCTCTCCTGTTGATACCCGTTATACGCGGGAAAACTCCAGTTGAAGTTTTTCCATAATTGCATCATCGATACGGAAAATATGCTCTTCTGCCGGGAAACTGCCTGACTTGGTTTCCCTGATGTAACTTTCAAAACCCGTTTTCATTTGTTCGCCAACGTTATTGAACTGTTTGGCGAATTTCGGTGTAATTCCACCATATAATCCCAACATATCCTGATAAACCAGTACCTGACCATCACATCCTGCTCCGGCACCAATACCGATGGTAGGTATTGTCAGACATTCTGAAATCAGAACGGCCAACGCGGCGGGGACGCACTCCAACACCACCGCAAATGCGCCAGCTTGTTCAACCGCCAGCGCTGAATGGACAATTCGGCGCGCCGCTTCTTCATCGCGCCCTTGCACTTTAAATCCACCAAATGCATTAACCGATTGTGGCGTTAATCCTAAATGTCCCATCACGGGAATCGCGGCCTGAGTGATAGCTTTAATCTGTGGACAAACCTCTTCACCCCCTTCCAGCTTAACCGCCTGAGCATGGCCTTCTTTTACCAGTCGGCCTGCGTTATACAACGCATCCTGCACGGAAATCTGGTAAGACATAAACGGCATATCGGTTACCACTAACGCACGTTTAGCAGCTCTGGCAACGGCTTTACTATGATGAATCATATCTTCCATCGTCACGGCCAGCGTGTCGTCATAGCCCAGCATAACCATCCCCAGAGAATCACCCACCAATAACGCATTAATTCCCGAATCATCCATCAGTTTAGCGGTTGAAAAGTCATAGGCCGTTAACATGGTGATTTTGTCGCGACTGATTTTTTGCTGTTGTAAGGTCACAACGGTGTTTTTCACTTTTTTAACTCCGCTTCAATGAATGAGTAATCCCGGTCCGGATTCTTTCGTTTGGCTACCGTTAATAAAACCTGTGATAAGCCAATATAAATACTACGTTCCTGCTCACCTAACGCTTCAAGGTGATGGCGAATCGTCATCGCATCACCTCTTTCCAGAGGTCCGGTTAATGCGTTAACCATGCCCGAAGAACAGATATTTTCAGCGTTGCCAAGAAATAAGGCATTCCAGGCTTTATCTGAAAATTCCCGATCGAATCCACACTGCTGAAAAATATCGGAACCTATTTTAGTCAAACCAATCACTAAATTGCTAACCATAACAGAAGCAGCGTGGTACAACGCTTTGTTTTCTGCATTCATGGTTCTTACCGAATTACCAAGAGACTCAATAAGTGTGGTTATTTTTATCAGATTAGTTTGGCTACCTTCAACGGTAAAATAGACCGCAGGTAGAGATTCAACAGAATGAAGTCTGTCATGAATGGCATAAACAGGATGAACGGAATATCCACAGGCACCATATTGTTCAAGACCATCAAACACTGATGATGATAATGCTCCACTACAGTGGCAAATATTTTTCCCCGCAATGGGATACTGCTTCAGTTCTTGCCAAAGTGTTGCAATAGAGGTATCCGGTACGGTTAAAAACAGCGTATCGCAAGCCTGAAGTAAAGAAGAGAGTTGACTGAAAAACTGGCTATTGGTGAAGCTTGCCGCTGCCTGAGCATCATCCAGATTACGGCTATAGTAACCAACAACGTTAATGCCCCGACTGGCAAAATATTTGCCTAAGGTAAAACCTACCTTCCCGGCTCCGATAAACCCTATATTCAAAAGCGTCACCCGACATTTTGTCTATTTGCAGGGCTATACCATAGCGTTAATTTTGCATTTCCGGTAGTAAATGCCAAAAGCGCGCTGGCATATGTTGGCGTTGTTGTCGCTTATTGATTCTTTCTCTAATGGTTATTGCTTTAAAATAGTTTCGCCACAGCGTCTGAAATTGCTGCTCATCTTCCGCTAATAACGTTGGATTAATTTTCCCATCAATCAACGTATTCTCGTCCGGCAATATAATTTCTTCAACTCGTTGCAAATTATAATAAAAACCGTATCCGCGGCGAATGTCATATAGCGCCCAATGCTGATCGGCAAAGCGATCAATAAAGTGATGAAGAGCTAATGGCAAAGTATTGTAGTCCGGAGCTACCGGAGCAAAAAAGATGTTCTCTTTAGTTTTCTGAAAGCGCACAAACTCAATCAAATACATGGTGTCTTTACTGACCTTTTTGGCCAGTTTTAGCATAGCCATCACATCTTCATCAGCAAAGTGTGTTTCAATCGAATGGGGTGCATCAATCACTTTACGGATATAACGGAATATCAGATGGTCTGCTTCAGGCAGATCTGATTGCCACACATGATGAATATGGTTCAATGCCTGTCTGGATAACTTTTTACCCAATGCCGCCCATACCCGATCGGATTTATTCGGATCGGTGACTGTCGTGTGAACCCTCTCCATAAACATCGGTTCAATATCACCTTCTGCCAGGAGCGCCTGCGGAAAATGCTTAATCTTATAGGCATCAAATACTACACTTAACAAGCCATCGAAAGTTTTGTCATAGTAGAAAATAGACATCGTTTTCTCCTAATCAGTAAAACCGAATGACAGCTGTTGCTGTGCAGGTGATGGTAATAATGGCGTATCTCGCAACACACTTTTTACATACTCCGGGGTTGCTTCATGAATGGTGTAATGCGGTAGCTCGTTATTGGTAATAAAGTACCGGGCTCGTTTTAACACTACGCCAATTTTCTTTAATCCATTCAGATTTAAGCGCCCATGTTTTCGGGCCACCATAATCATTTTCGCCGACTTCACTCCCACGCCGGGAATGCGCAAAATAGTAGCGTAATCTGCCGTATTCACATCAACCGGAAAACGTTCCGGATGACGAATTGCCCAGGCCAGTTTAGGGTCCATATCCAAATCAAGATAAGGACTTTTATCATCCAGAATCTCATTGGCATTAAATTGATAAAAACGCATTAGCCAGTCCGCCTGATACAAACGATTCTCTCGCTTCAGACAGGGATCTTTCACTACCGGTAAGCGTTTATCATAGGTATTCACCGGGATATATCCGGAGTAATAAACGCGTTTCATGCTTTGGCGCTGATACAACGCGGATGAGAGATGCAGAATATCTTTATCATTATCTTTAGCTGCACCAACGATGATTTGAGTACTTTGCCCTGCTGGCGCAAAACGGGGAGCTGAACGAAATTTCCGTCGCTCTTCCAGGCTCTGCACCATGCCCTGCTGAATATAGTGCATTGGCTTATACACACTTTGATGATCTTTTTCTGGTGCCAGCAGTTTCAGGTCCTGTTCCAGAGGGATCTCAAGATTCACACTCAGGCGATCGGCGTACAATCCTGCCTGATAAACCAGTTCCTGACTGGCACCCGGAATGGTTTTCATATGGATATAACCATTGAAGTGGTGAACTGTGCGTAGATCTTTCACTACCCGCAGCATCTTCTCCATAGTGTGATCCGGACTCTTTATCACGCCCGAACTAAGAAACAGCCCTTCAATATAGTTACGCCGATAAAATTCAATCGTGAGTTCCGCTAACTCTCCGGGTGTAAAAGCCACCCGTTCAATATCGTTACTGCGACGGTTAACACAGTAAGCGCAATCAAACAGGCAAAAGTTAGTTAGCAATATTTTAAGCAACGATACGCAGCGGCCATCTTCAGTAAAGCTGTGACAAATTCCCCAACCGCTGGTGCTGCCTGTCATCCCTGCTTTATTACGCCGCGTGGTTCCACTGGACGAACAGGACACATCATATTTCGCTGACTCCGCCAGAATGGTCAGCTTGTGAAGTACACTCTCTTTCATGTCGATCTCCGGGCGTTATCATTTACCACCAATATACTGTATAAATATACAGCTATCAATATATGATAATAACCAGAGCAACAGAAGTCAGTGAGAAAAGTAACAACATAAATTGAATCAAACTGATAAAAAGACTTAATAGTTCACTTTTATACCTCTGGACAACCATAGTCTATCATCGGGAGGGACGGGCGTAGGGGTCGTAGCAGCTTTAGCTGCCGGACAAACAGGCAAAGCCTGTTTGAACAGCGCTTGCGCTGGCCCGAAGGGTGAAACACCGCTAGGTGTTTCATAACTGCCCCTAGCCCGGCCAGGCCCGATACACTCCAATGTTAAGTACAAATTGTTTTCCGACCGGACACACTATCAATATAGGCTCGATGTTATCCCGGTCGGAATATCCTCAACAGCCGATTTATCAACAAATAAACAAAATAAATATATATGATGAGCCATCATCCGACAGCCCATCACTGAATGGTGAACAACCCGACTTACCTTACAATAAGCACTGATGTGGTTGCATAACGAACAATACTGGAAGCATTAGAACCTAATAAGTGTGTTTTTATATTAGGTCGTTTGGAGCCAATGACAATTAAGTCAGCGCCGATCTGCTCGGTGACCTCGACAATCTCATCTCTGACAGATCCAAAACTCATTGAATAAGAGACGCGATCTTTAGGCAGGTCGATAGTGGATGAGATTTCTTCCAGTTTTTTCTTGGCTTTAACGGCCGCTTTATCTTGCAGCTCCATATAGCCTAACTCATAAGAATTAATGATGGATGTTGACATGGGAAATACATGAAGCAGCCGGATTTTAGCGTCTGACTGTTTCGCCAAATGCACCGCGTATTCCAATGCTTTGCGGGTTAATTCGTCTTCCATGATATCTACGGGTACTAAAATAGATTTGTACATGCTGCACGCTCCTATTTTTTGTATACCTGGATCATCTATTTAATTATATCGGAGAAATGAATAATCTGTTGTGAGCTGGTTAACTTATTGAACTATCAATGCACGAAATCAATTTGTATGAAAAATAGCCTTGTTCTGAAATTGGTTAAGATGAACTTAAATGAGGAGTTGAAGATAACCCGCATCAAATGAAGAGAACATTGTGAGGCTCCCTGCTATACAGTGATAAACCTCTCACTTTTTATGTCTAATCAAAAAAATTAATCAAACCGGGTTGTGCATGTTTCATCGCTGTGCTTTTATTAACGGTACTGACATTTTATATATTGAAAAGGTAAACCCTGTGATGCCATCTCAATTCACTTCGACTCTTCTCCTTACCGCGCAACCTGCCGCGGTGGTCGTCGTGCGTGTGGTGGTGGTCGTCGGCAGTGCGCCGTAACGGGTCCTAATCAACGTAACGATTTCGAAACCCCGCCGGCGCAAACCGGGCGGGGTTTCTGCTTTATAGACTCCCTGCCCCGAGTGCCCGGCCTAACGTAAAGGAAAAAAATTATGGCCACTTCGGGTATGCCACATCAACGAACCCGTTTTACGGGTGCTGAGTTAATTGTTTATTTACTGGAACGTCAAGGGATCACGACGGTCGCAGGCATTCCTGGAGGTGCAGCGTTACCACTGTATGATGCACTGGGGCAAAGTACCATTATTCATCATGTGCTGGCTCGTCATGAACAAGGTGCAGGCTTTATTGCACAGGGAATGGCGCGTTCTACCGGTAAAGCTGCGGTTTGTATTTCATCCAGCGGTCCCGGTGCTACCAATCTGGTCACTGCCATTGCCGATGCCAAATTAGATTCCGTTCCGCTAGTCTGTATTACCGGTCAGGTTGCTTCCAGCATGATAGGTACTGATGCCTTTCAGGAAGTAGACACCTACGGCATTTCAATTCCTATCACTAAACATAACTATCTGGTACGGGATATTAGTGAATTGCCAAAGATTATGTGCGATGCATTCCGTATTGCTGAATCTGGCCGCCCTGGCCCGGTATGGATTGATATTCCTAAAGACGTTCAAACCGCCACTATTGAGCTGAGCGAACTACCACCCATTCCGGTGCCCGATCAACCTCCAATGTTCGATACGGCTCTGGTAGCTCAGGCCGCAGAAATGATTAATCAGGCGAAGCGCCCGGTATTGTATTTGGGCGGCGGTATTATTTGTGCTGATGCCCATAAACAGGCGATAGAGCTGGCGGAGCGTGCTAACTTACCAACCACCATGACATTAATGGCACTGGGTACCTTGCCCGCTGAGCATCCATTATCTTTGGGCATGCTGGGGATGCATGCTAATCGTAGTACTAACCTGATTCTACAAGAATCGGATCTGTTGATTGTTATGGGCGCACGCTTTGACGATCGCGCTATTGGTAAAGCAGAGCAATTCTGTCCAAATGCCAAAATCATTCATGTGGATATCGATCGTGCTGAATTGAGCAAGATACGCCAACCTCAAATTGCTATTCATGCAGATGTTGGTCAGGTTTTAGAGCAGTTATTACCTCAAATTAGCGCACAACCACGCGACGAATGGATTAAAACTGTTAACCAGTTCCGCCAACAATACCCGGTTCAAATGCCGGATGCCGATAATCCATTAAGCCATTACGGATTGGTACTGGCTGCCGCCCGGGCAGTAGACTGTGAAGCAGTTATTACTACCGATGTGGGTCAGCATCAAATGTGGGTAGCTCAGGCTTACCCTCTGTGCCGCCATCGTCAATGGTTAACATCAGGTGGGTTGGGCACTATGGGCTTTGGTTTACCGGCTGCTATCGGTGCCGCACTGGCAGATCGTAACCGTAAGGTTTTATGCTTCTCCGGAGATGGCAGCCTGATGATGAATATTCAGGAAATGGCAACTGCGGTTGAACATAATCTGGATGTAAAAATTATTCTGATGAATAATCAGGCGTTAGGACTGGTTCACCAACAGCAAACGCTGTTTTATCAGGAGCGTATTTTTGCTGCAGCTTACCCTTATCGTACCGACTTTATTAAAATTGCCGCTGGTTTTGGCATGGATACCTGCGATCTGAACGCCGAACAAGATCCGGAAGCCGCTCTGGCAGAAGCCATTCGTCGCCCTGGCCCTTGTCTGATTCACGCGCTAATCGATATTAACCAGAAAGTTTTCCCGATGGTACCACCAGGTGCCGCTAACATCGAAATGGTTGGAGCTTAATTATGTCTACAGAACAGTCTCAGCAACATCAAATCGCTTTAGAGCTAATTGTTCGCAACCATCCGGGCGTTATGTCACATATTTGTGGCCTGTTTGCCCGCCGGGCATTTAACGTAGAAGGTATTCTCTGCATGCCATTAAAAGGTGATACAGAAAGTCGTATCTGGCTTTTAGTACAAAAAGACCAACGCCTGTCCCAGATGGTTAGTCAGGTAGAAAAACTGGAAGACGTACAACAGGTCAAATACAGTGAAGATCTAAGCGTATTTGACCAACTAAGAAGTTTTATTCAGTAACATAACGATTTTTTCTGTGAGGGTAATCTTAATTACCCTCACAGGAAGATTAAACCTGATTCAGGCCGCATAATAATTACCCTGGTAAACCACAGAGCTTATACAGGTCCATTGAGTTTTTGATATTTAATTTATACATAATATTATAGCGGTGAACGCTCACGGTTTTCACACTGATATTAATTTTATCACCGATGTCTTTATTACTCATACCCTGAGATATATATTGAAATATTTCATATTCTCGTTTTGATAATGAGTCAATTCGTTTAACTTCATCATCATAAAGGTTATATTTAGGAATACACTGGAACCCATCAATGACCAATTGAGAGACTAATATTAATGATTTAATGTCATGTGTTTTATCAATAATGCCATCAATGGAATACTTCATGGCATTAAGAATATTCATGCCGGAGGTTTCTGATACTAAAGCAATAATTTTCGTGTCCGGGCTTACGCTGCGTATTCCTTCAACCAGTTTATCTCTGCCTGAATTTATCAGGTCGATACTAATTAGAACCAGATCAATACTTAAACTGCTTACTCGTTCAGCAATATTATCCGTAGTATTGGTTACGGTTATTACCTCAAGACAATCCGCATCTTTTAGTAATTCGCTAATCGCGAAACAAACGAACTGATTACTGTCAACAATCAATGTACGAATAACTTGTTGTTTCATTTATAACATCCTCGATTTAAAACTATTAGTTCGCTCGAATATTTCATCATAAATTATAATGAAACACTCTCCGCTTATATTGCATATAAGAATAACACCCTTATAGTTTGTGAGATTTTAGTAAAACTATATCTGACAAAACATGTTGGGCATTACGTTAAGTAATGACGTTCTAAAATACCGACTACTAAAATCCACCTGTCCTATATTTGACACTTGAAATATCAGGCCAAACATGTTGTAAAAATAATAACTCGACAAAACACCTATTGACTACGATTTCACTGTCCTATTTTGGACACCTCTTGAATACTGCTTCTGAATGGTGATCCCTGATAATCGTGCTGACATAAAAGTCAATTGCTCAATATTGGATACTTGACTCACTGCCACCGATGCGTTGCAAAGAATAATAGTACTTAATGCCCCACCCTGATATTGGTTGAGTATCCAATATTGGACCTCGCGCCATAAAGAAAAGTATGCATTTCATATGATGATAAAAACTACCGATATAATAGTGAGATAGTAATCAACACCAATATAATCAAACAAACCAGTCGATGATGCTAATCACACTTCTTTAACTGGTTCATTACCATGAACTTCAAGACATTGATCACATTATTCATCCAATCGATGCACCACATTTGTTAAATCTGTATAGTACACATCATTTTTTTGTACTCGACGCGTTTATTGTGCTGCTATTTTATGTGTCTCATCTTGGAGAAAAATATGATGGATGTTCCATATACGGTAAACCTACTGATTGGTGCGATTGTTGCCATTGCGGTGGGTTACTACATTATCAAAGGGTATTCTGCTACCGGAGTACTACTGATTGGCGGTCTGTTACTACTATTAATTAGCATCTCTTTAGGTCGCCCGATCCTGGCAGAAAAGGCATCGACCGGATTTCTGCTAACTGACGTTTTTGAATTTATGAAAACGTTATTAAGCAATCGGGCCGCCGATCTTGGCATGATGATTATGATTCTGTGTGGATTTGCTGCTTATATGACACATATTGGCGCAAACGATATGGTGGTTAAGCTGGCCTCCCATCCACTCAAATATATTAACTCCCCTTATATATTGATGATTGCCGCCTATTTCGTCGCTTGTCTGATGTCACTGGCAGTATCATCGGCTACCGGACTGGGCGTGTTATTAATGGCTACTCTGTTCCCATTAATGGTAAATGTGGGAATAAGCCGGGGTGCGGCAACCGCAATTTGTGCCTCTCCTGCTGCGATTATCTTATCCCCGACTTCTGGCGATGTGATTGTCGCGGCTGAAGCCTCTAAAATGGGCGGTGATAAGCTGATTGAATTTGCTTTCCATACCACATTGCCTATTTCCATCATTGCTATTATTGCTATCGCCATTACTCATTTCTTTTGGCAGCGCTATCTGGATAAAAAAGAGAATGTCGTTAGCGAAAAGCTGGATGTCTCACAAATTAAAACCTATGCACCTGTGGCTTACGCTATTTTGCCATTCCTGCCAATTATCGGTGTATTAATCTTCTCCGGGAAAATCAGCCTGCCGTTCACTAATGAACAAGGTGTTGCCCACGTTATTCCTAATCTGAACATTATTACCATCATTATTATCTGTATGGTGCTAACGGCAGTTATTGAGTTCTTACGCACTTTCAGTGCCAAGAAGATGTTTGCCGGTTTAGACTCAGCCTATCAGGCAATGGGTGATGCCTTTGTGACTGTGGTTATGCTGTTAGTGGCTGCGGGAATTTTTGCTCAAGGGCTAAGTTCTATCGGGTTTATTGCTGGCCTGATTCAGTTAGCTGAATCTTCTGGTGGCGGTGCCATGATCATGATGCTGGTTCTGGTGGTTATCACTATGTTGGCCGCCATGGCAACGGGTTCTGGTAATGCGCCGTTTTATGCCTTCGTGGAATTCATTCCTAAGCTGGCGGACCAAATGGGCATCAACCCGGCGTATCTGGTTATTCCTATGCTACAGGCATCAAATATCGGGCGCACCATGTCTCCGGTATCGGGCGTGGTGGTTGCTACCTCAGGGATGGCAAAAATATCACCGTTTGAAGTAGTTAAACGTACATCAGTACCGATGATTGTTGGTATGATCGTGGTTATTGTTGCCTCTCACTTTAAAGTGCCGCTAAACCTGTAGTTATTTTATTGCTATCGCCGATATTATTCGGCGATAGCTTATTTATTCTCTTCTGTTCACATCTGATTAATACCGCACGCTTGGTCAAATAATAACCTTAATAAAATAATTAACTCAGGTTATTGATTAACCAATTATTTGATCGCCAATAGTCATTAATATTTTTTGTTATCACTAAGTTATAGAATTAAAACGCCTTTTTATTTCAATTTAAACGGCGTATTATCCGCGCAGTTCATTATTTGAAACGATTCACTTTATGCGATCACTCCCTGCCTCTTTAAAACAAATGACGGATGTCACGTCGCTGGCTTTTCTGTTTATTGCCTTTTTAACTGGTATTGCCGGTGCATTACAGACGCCAACCCTGAGTCTGTTTTTAACCACAGAGGTACAAACTCGCCCGGTTCTGGTCGGCCTGTTCTATACCGGTAGTGCCATCATCGGCATTATTATCAGCCAGATGATCGCCAGCTACTCGGATAAATCTGGCGACCGGAAAATGCTGATAATTCGCTGCTGCTTGTTTGGTGCATTAGGCTGCATTTTATATGCTTTTAACCGCAACTATTTTTTGCTGCTTACCGTTGGCGTGGTGCTATCCACCTTTGGCTCAACGGCAACACCACAGTTATTTGCTCTTGCCAGAGAACATGCAGATAAAACAGGACGAGAAGCGGTAATGTTTAGCTCTATTTTACGGGCTCAAATATCGCTGGCGTGGGTGATTGGCCCGCCATTAGCTTTTGCACTGGCTTTGGGATTTGGTTTTAAAACCATGTATTTCTCTGCCGCTATCGCATTTGTACTCTGTTCTGTAGTGGTTTGGTACGCCTTGCCTTCTATGCCCAAAGCGAAACAGGCAACTAATACCCCGGTTCAGGCCCCGCGCCAGAATCGGCAATCGGTGCTGTTGCTATTTATTGTTAGTTCTTTGATGTGGACCTGTAACGGCATGTATATCATTAATATGCCGCTTTATCTGATTAGTGAATTGCAGCTGCCTGAAAAGCTGGCTGGGGTGATGATGGGAACCGCCGCCGGTTTAGAGATTCCGGTAATGCTGATCGCCGGTTACTACGCCCAGCGATTAGGAAAACGTAAACTCATGCACTACGCCATTGTTGCAGGGTTGCTGTTCTATATCGGGTTATTCTTCTTTACCTCCCCCTGGATATTGCTGATTTTACAGCTACTGAATGCCATTTTTATCGGTATCTTAGCCGGTATTGGCATGCTCTATTTTCAGGATTTGATGCCGGGTCAGGCCGGTGCAGCCACGACATTATTTACCAATACGGTTCGGGTTGGCTGGATTGTTGCAGGATCACTGGCAGGTACCGTAGCAGAGATATGGAGCTTCCACGCTGTCTTCTATATTGCTGCCGCTATGTGTCTGGCAGCAACCCTGTGTTTGCTGAAGATTAAAGTCGCATAATTCACTAATCATTAATCATTAATCATTAATCAATTGGAACACACCAATATCCTGATCAAAGATACTGGTGTGTTCATTCAATCATTAAATAATGCCACCATTTACCCGCAGCGTCTGTCCATTAACCCATGCCCCATCCGGCCCGGCTAAAAACGATACCGCAGAGGCGATATCTTCTGGCTGCCCCAAACGTTCCAGCGGCGCCAGATGAGCCAGTTTCTCAACCAGCTCCGGGGATTTACCATTCAGAAATAATTCAGTCGCCGTCGGTCCCGGAGCTATGCTATTCACGGTAATATTACGACCGCGCATCTCTTTGGCCATTACGCTGGTCAACGCCTCTACTCCCGCTTTGGTTGCCGCATACATACCATAACCGGGCTGAAGTAAACCAACCACCGATGAGGAAAAATTGATGATCCGTCCACCGTGTTTTAACCGTTTTGCCGCTTCCCGGGAAGTGTAAAACGTTCCTTTCAGATTAATATCCAGCAAACGCTCTACATCCGCATCACCCATCTCTTCAACCGGTGCTAAAGCCATCACCCCAGCGTTATTAACCAGAATATCAATGCCACCAAAAGCCGCCTCCGCCTCATTAAACAGACGTTTAACCGCGCTGGCATCACTAATATCGGCTTGAATGGCTATGGCCTGTGCCCCATCCAATTGCAGTTGATGAACCAACTCATCCGCCATGACCTGATTACCTGCATAGTTGATGATCACAGAAAAACCATCAGATGCCAGACGTTCTGCAATAGCCGCACCAATTCCCCGGGATGCTCCGGTAATTAAAGCCACTTTTTTTATAACCTGTTGTTTCATAAATTTGTCCCACCTGATTGGTCCGTTTTACATTATGACTATGAATTATTTTAGTCTATCGCCAACGGGATCTTAATGTGTAGAAGATTAACTGTTTTTATTTCATGCAAGTAGCAGATACTGACACATCAATAAAGATGATAATAAGAATCATTTAATTTTACTCATTGATATTATTGAGTTATTTATTCTTGGCTATCCCGACAACGAATGTTAAACTGCCTGCCGTCATTGGGGAGTAGCCGGTTTTTGTTAACACAACAAAAGCGCTTGTATCAACATACTCGCATGAACTTCACAGGTTCAGCGTGGTGCAGGCAACCGTCAGGTAGGCGAGACCATAGACATATTGCGCACACTGTAGGTTGGGAGGTGCCCAATATGTATATGAGGAGCCCGGCCGGAGAAACTAAACAGTGAACCTTTCTGCAACACTTATCCTTGCTTTTGGTATGTCTATGGATGCTTTTGCTGCTTCCGTAGGTAAAGGCGCAATTCTGCATAAACCCCGTTTCAGGGAAGCATTCCGCACAGGACTTATCTTTGGCTGTATTGAAGCCATCACGCCATTAATTGGCTGGGGAATTGGACTGGTCGCGGGCCAGTATGTTGCCGAATGGGATCACTGGGTAGCCTTTATCCTACTGTTCATTTTAGGTTGTCGCATGATTGTTGAAGGTTCGAAGCAGCCTGAAGCGGATGCACCAAAACTACGTCGTCACTCCTTCTTAATTCTTGTTACTACCGCATTTGCAACCAGTCTGGACGCTATGGCGGTTGGTGTTGGCCTCGCCCTGTTGCAGGTTAATATTATTCATACCGCAATGGCAATTGGTCTGGCTACCATGATTATGGCAACGCTGGGAATGATGGTAGGACGTTTTATTGGCCCCATTCTTGGTAAACGCGCCGAGATTATTGGCGGGATCATTCTGATTGGTATCGGTATTAATATCTTGCTTGAACATTTGGAGTGGGTTGCTTAAACCAACTCTGACAGCTTATCGCCCATCCACACATGGGCGATATTAACGGCTATTGGCTTTCCTGCCGATGAATCCTTGTTAATACTATGCCGTTTTCTATCTTTAATGAGTTACTTCACCTGTTCTGCATCTGCCCGAGCTTGATTCAGTATCGCTTTTGCTATCCATTTCGTTACGGCCTGAACATCATCATTTTCCAGCTGCCAGATATCTTTTAATACCATAAACACTTCTGAGCCATAAATAATCGACAATGCGTGGTTTACTTTTTCGACCAGATCCGCAGGTAATTCATCATTAAGCGGTGCAGTTACTTGCTTAAGGATCTGTTTACGATGCCCTCTGACCAGTTTTTCCCGCTTTATTGATACATCAACTGTATCATCCGTTTCTGATTTAAACAGCGATGCTCGCTCTTCTGCCCATTGTTGCAAAGATAACAATAATGCTGCTCTCAGTGCGCCTTCATGTTTAAACATTTGCGGATAAGCAAAACTCAGTAACTCATTAACTCGCTCTTCAACTCTGGTTTGTTCTGGCTGCCACAAAATAATGGGTTTAAGACTTTCATCCACTACGGCTGAAATCAGATCGCTTTGAGTAGGAAAATAACGATAGGCTGTTGCCCTGGATACCTGCGCTTCTGTGGCCAATTCCGTCACGGTTGGAAAAGCACCCTTTTCAAATAATTTCATGGCCTGTTTAATCAGAAGATTATATTTTCTTCTTTTTAAATTGGTCAGCTCACGTTCTTCAATACCAGATTCCATTTATTGCCTCTGCTTTGTATTAAAAGTCTTGCTCTAAATATAGTATCAAAATATTTCAATAATAAAGATAAATTAATAGCGCAAAATAAATTCAATGATTTCAATAAGTAAATATTCCCTTATCGATAACTTCAAGGGTAACAGTTTCCCCATAACACTTATCATTAATGACTTAATAATTGATTAAGGATTGGCTGATTAACTGCTGACTATTCACCAATTACTCATGGTCAGAGATAGTTATTTATGAGAAAAGTTGCCCGGATAAAATGTAACGATATTCTATTTGTTATTGCGGTTACTCTGTTTATCACTTTTATTCAAAATACCCGTTTTTTTTATCGGGCATGGCAGATCGTCGAGCCAGACTCCCTGCGTAACATTCTTTTCTCCGCCTCTATGCCGGTGCTATTATTTTGCTGTCTGAATGTCATCTTTAGCTTATTACTGCTTCCCTATCTCCGTAAGCCGGTCGCTATTATCTTCATTTTAGTCGGTGCTGCCGTTAATTACTTTATGTATAGTTTCAACACGGTTATTGACGGGAATATGACTCAAAATGCGCTGGAAACCGATCTCCATGAGGCCCTTGACCTATTCTCTTTTAAAATGGTGCTGTGGTTTACACTGATTGGCATTATTCCTGCCATCATTGTTGCATGGACAAAGATCACGCCTTCTCGCAGCTGTTGGCGTTTCGTGTGGGTAAGAGCTACCAACATTATCGTTTCACTACTGGTGATTGTACTAATCGCACTGTTTTTCTATAAAGATTACGCACCGTTTTTCCGCAACAATAAAGATATGGTCAAACTGCTTACCCCTTCTAACGTAATTGGCAGTCTGGTAAAAAATCTTTCGAATTATATTGATTCCCGTAAACCATTTGAACAAATTGGCCTTGATGCCCATAAAGGTCCGTTAATTACGCAACAGCCTAAAAAAACCTTACTGGTTCTGGTGTTGGGGGAAACAGCCAGAGCAGAAAACTTCTCTTTGGGCGGTTATTCACGTAATACCAATCCTCAATTATCAAAACGGGATAATGTCACCTATTTTGATAATGTTAGTTCCTGCGGTACGGCCACCGCCGTTTCTGTACCCTGCATGTTCTCCAATATGCCCAGAAAACAGTACAGCGAATCAACCGCTAAACATACTGAAAATGTCATGGATATTCTGGCACGTGCAAAAGTTAACGTGCTGTGGCGCGATAATGACAGCGGGTGTAAAGGGGTATGTAATCGCGTGCCATATGAAGATGTTACTAAATTGAAGTTGCCGGAATTATGTAAAGATGGTGCCTGTCTGGATGATATCCTGTTGTATAAGCTGGATGATTACATCAATACCCTCGACAACGACGGTATTATTGTTTTACATCAGATGGGCAGTCATGGTCCCAGCTATCACCAGCGTTATCCAAAAGAGTATCGTCAGTTTACGCCAACCTGCGATACCAATGACATTCAGGATTGTGACGTAGCCAGCCTGCGTAATACCTACGACAACACCATTGTGTATACCGATGCCATGCTGGACAAAACCATCAGTCTGCTGCAAAAACATCAAGACAAATTTGCTACCGCGATGATTTATCTGTCTGACCATGGTGAATCACTGGGAGAAAATGGTCTGTATCTGCATGGTACTCCTTATGCCATCGCCCCAAGTCAGCAAACTCATGTGCCTATGTTGATATGGACTTCTGCTGAATATCGCCAGGCACAAAAGCTGGATGAGGGGTGTTTAGCCAAAGAGGCAAAACAAAACGAATTCAGCCAGGACAATCTGTTTCACTCTTTGTTGGGCATTTTCAATATTCAGACAACGGAATATCAGTCGACTCTGGATATGTTCAAGAGCTGTCGTAAAACCAGTTAATTCACTATTCTGATGATCGGACAGGAGAAATTATGAGTAAAGTTCAAGCAACAGGCATCACCCGTATTGTTAATGCTGCCGGATATTCCCGCGCCGGGTTGATTGCCGCCTGGAAAAATGAAGCAGCTTTCCGTCAGGAAGCCATTTTGTGTCTGGCCGCAGTAGCGATTGCCTGCTGGCTTAGCGTTACTTCTGTTGAACGAATCTTACTGATTGGCTCGGTGATTCTGGTGGTAATAGTTGAACTACTTAATAGCGCAATTGAAGCTGTGGTAGACAGAATTGGTGCTGAACATCATGAATTATCGGGTCGGGCTAAAGATATGGGATCGGCAGCGGTGTTAATCACTTTATTGCTGGCTGCATTAGTTTGGGGAGGGGTTTTATTACCCTATGGATTTAGATAATTTTTTATATCCTCATCAATTTCTATAATTCCTACTTTAGTACTTGTGAATCCTCCGGCCGTAAGCACATCATGGTGTACGGCCGGAAACAATTTCCTTATCAGTAGCAATCGGTCCGAATATCTAAACTATCGCCAGAAGCCAACCCTAACACTGAATCCACCTTCCTCTCGATTGGCGAAATTAATCTCCAGACCATGCAGTTCAGCGATTTGCTTAACAATAGAAATCCCCAAACCGCTGCCAATTTTTGTTTGTCCTGGCGGACGATAAAAACGCTCACCTAATCGCTGTAAGTGTTCCTCAGTGACGCCTGGCCCACTGTCTTCAATCATTAACTGCTGCTCGGTTAAGGTGACGCTGACTGAACCCTCTGCCGGAGTATAGTGCAATGCGTTATCCACCAGATTTCGAACCAGCAATGATAGTAAAACTTCATTTCCCTGCCTGTCCGGCGGCATACCCTGATAATTTATCTGCAGATTTATTTGCTGCTCTTTTGCACTGGCAAAAAAAGCAGGCTGCATATCCTGTATTAACTGCTGCCAGTTAATGGTTTGCTGTTCCGGAATACCTGATTGAGCATCAAGTCGGGATAAGGTTAATAGTTGATCTACCAGCCTAGAGGCACGATCGATACCAATCGTCAGATTATTTAACGCCCTTTTCTGTACTTCAGGTTTATTTACCGTCAATTGAGCCACTTCGGTTTGGACCCGAAGAGCCGTTAACGGGCTGCGTAGTTCATGAGCAGCATCAGAAACAAAGCGTCGCTCCCGCTTAAGCATGTCACCAATACGAGCAAACAGCAGATTTAGCGCATCAACAAAGGGTTGCACTTCTGGTGGCAGATTTTTCTCTTCAATGGGTGTTTCATCATCCGGTTTTCGTAGCTTAAGCTCAGAAGTTACCCGCTTGAGAGGTGCTAATTCACGGTTAATCATTAGTGTAATAATAATCAACATAATTGGAATCATGGTTCCCCAAGGGGTTACCTGATGATCGAGCAAGATCGACTTAGCCAGTCGCTCCCGGTAAGCATTTTTCTGCCCGACAGCAATAATAAAACGCTGGTCCTGAGACTTAAGCCATAACACTCGCCATAGCTTACTTTCTCTGAACTCGGGAATCTCTCCCAACTTAGTATCCGTCGGGGAGTAAAAGAAATCGGGTACATCATCTCTGTCAGTCAGTAACTTTTTGCCATCAGTGGTGAAAATAGCAAATGAAAGTGCATCCCGGGCTTGCTTAAATTGATCGGGGCGAAATGAGGTATTGTTATTTTTAGCCTGAATCGTCAGTAAATCATCCAGACCTGAACGTTCCAGCCGTTTAGCAAACATAATCTGTTCCGCATCATATGCCAGTCGAATACGATGACGAACTTTAACGTAACCAATGGCTGATGAAATGACCCAGGAAAGCAGAATCAGAATAGTGAAAATCAGGATAAGGCGCGTACGCAGGCTTAATCTTTTCATTTTTCATCGCCTAAGGCATAACCCATTCCGTAAATAGTACGGATAAGATCTTTACCTAATTTATGACGCAAATTATGAATATGTACTTCTACCGTATTACTGCTGACGTCATCACTCCATGAGTATAACTTTTCTTGTATTAGCGCTTTGCTTAATACTCTGTTCTGACTCAGTAAAAATAATTCCAACAGCTTTAATTCTCTGGAGGTGAGGACTACTGGTTCACCCGCTTTAGTTACCACATAGTTGGCGGTATCTAATGCTATATCTTTATATTGAATAACTGAGCTTAGCTGCCCATGACGGCGACGAACCAAAGCCTGAAGACGAGCAGCCACTTCTTCCAGTGCAAACGGTTTGCACAAATAATCATCCGCGCCGAATTGTAATCCGCTCACCCGCTCTTTTATGGCATCACGCGCGGTTAAAATCAGTACCGGTGTGTCTATTTTTTTCTGACGCCAGTATTTGAGAATATCCAGCCCATCAATATGGGGCAGGCTCAAATCAAGAATCACCGCATCATAAGGCGCAGAATGGATAGCATTTTGTCCCTGTAAACCATCATTAAACCAGTCAATAGTGAAACCAAACTCAGTCAGGCCAACCTGAATTCCATCACCAATCAACTCATCATCTTCAACCAGCAGAATCCTCATGCCGGGCTCCTGTTTAATTAATTTCACGCCAGCTAATAACAACCTTAAAGCCGCCCTGTTCCCGATTACTAAATTTAACGCCCAGTCCATGTAAATGCGCAATACGCTGTACTATAGACAATCCCAGTCCACTGCCTGTCTTTTCCTGACCTGGTGGACGAAAAAAGCGTTCACCAATACGTTGCAAATATTCATTGCTAACACCGGGGCCTTCATCCTCCACGCTAAAACTATGTCTATCTAACGTCACGGTGATGGAGCTACCCTGTCGACCATAGCGAATCGCATTATCCAACAAATTACGCAGCAAAACCGATAACAGCAGTTGCTGCCCCTTAATGAGTGCAGGCTTCTGATGGATATCTAAACGGATATCAATACCTTCTGTCTGCGCTTTAGGGTAGATATCAGCAATGGCGTTTTGTAGCAGTGCCTGCCATTCTATTTGCTGTACATCATCTAATTGTGAAAATGAATCCAGTCGTGAAAGCATTAATAACTGATCAACCACTCGCGTAGATCTGTCTATCCCATCCGTCAGATTAGCCAAAGCATGCTGACGCATCGCTTCATCGTCACCAGATAATTGCACCACTTCGGTCTGTACTCTGAGCGCTGCTAAAGGGCTACGTAATTCATGCGCAGCATCGGAAGTAAAACGCCGTTCCCGCACCAGCATCATACCAATACGGGTAAATAATTTATTTAGAGCATCAACAATTGGCTGAATTTCACTGGGAAGCCGGCTCACTATTAACGATGATTCATCATCAGGCTGGCGTCGATTAAGTTGATTCGCAATATGGCGTAACGGCTTTAATTCCCGCGTAATCAACCAGACCATCAACAAAGCCATTAATGGTAATGCTATCAACCAGGGTTTGAGCTGTGAAATTAGCAAATCTTCCAGCATATCATCGCGGTAATCCAACTCCTGACCAACAGCAACGATATAACGACTATCAGCCGTTTTTAACCAGACAATCCGCCATAGATCGTCATCTTCGTTAATTGCGCTATTTGCAAAGCCATCCTGATGATAGTTGAAGATAAAATTACTGCCATTATCTCCATCATGTAGCACCATTTTCCCATCGGGAGTAAATATGGCAAAAGCTAAAGCATCATCGTCCTGAGCCCCCCGATTATGGCGTAATAACTTTTTAGTTTTTGGTAACTGCTGAGAAATATTACCGATAGTTGCGGGTTGCAATACTGAAAGCCGCTTGGCAAATATCATTTGCTGAGTATCAAACATCTCATCAATATTTTTACTGGTTTGCCGCCACGCCAGAAAACTGGCTATCGACCAGGTTACTACCACCAGCAGAATAAACAGAAGGATCAAACGCAGTCGCAAACTCAGTGTTTTCACTTATTGTCCCCCAGCGTGTATCCCACTCCATGTACCGTACGGATAAAATCATTTCCCAGTTTGCGCCGTAAATGGTGAATATGGACTTCAACCGCATTACTGGAGACCTCTTCATCCCAGTTATACAGTTTTTCTTCAATCAGAGGACGCGGCAGAACCCGACCGATGTTGTGCAAAAACAGCTCCAGAATTGCCAACTCTCTGGGTTTAAGGATAACAGGCTCTCCATGACTGGTTACACTCATGGTTGCGGGTTCATATACTACATGCCCATAGGAAATAGTTGGGGTAAGCTGACCATGGCGCCGGCGAATCAAAGCCTGCAATCGTGCTGCCACTTCGGTCAGGGCAAATGGCTTACACAGATAATCATCAGCCCCCTGCTGTAACCCATCGATACGCTGTTCCAGTGCATCGCGGGCAGTCAAAATGAGTACCGGGACATCATGACCGCTTTTGCGCCAGTCGCGCAGAATATCCATACCGTCAATACCCGGCAAAGAGAGATCGAGAACAACAGCATCATAAGGTGCAGCATCAATTGCCCGTTGGCCACTTTTCCCTTCAGAAAACCAGTCCACGCTAAAACCCAGTTTAGTCAATCCGGACTTGACTCCGTCACCAATCAGCCGATCATCTTCAATTAGCAAGATACGCATAATCTACTCCCATTAATTAACGGCCCATTTTTACAGGATAAACTCCAGTCTGGCTATTGCCGAAAGCCCGTTACGCAAATATATTTTTTATTTTCATTCTATTAAGATCCTGTTAAGAACTTAGTGATTTAATAGTTAGCGAAAAGAGTAGATCACCTGTCATTGAGGGAATAAAACATGAAAAAATTAACGATGTTAGCTTTAGTTGCCGCATTAGCCAGCGCTCCTGCTTTTGCTCAAAATAGCGCTTCAAATGGTGGATTTAGTGGCCCCGGAGCAACGACTACCGCACCAACTCAACAAGGTGGCGGATTTTCAGGCCCTAATGCAGGCACCATGACGGTTGAGAAAGCCTTAACCATGAGTGATGATACCTGGGTTACCCTGCAGGGAAATATCGAACAGCAAATCGGTAAAGAGTTGTATGTATTCCGCGATAAAACCGGCACTATTAATGTTGATATTGACCACAAACGCTGGAATGGTCTGACTATCTCTCCGACTGATACTGTAGAACTACAGGGTGAGATCGATAAAGACTGGAACTCTATTGAGCTTGATGTGAAGCAAATTAAAAAGATTAAGTAACAACCCGTTTAGCAGAAAAATGCCTTCTTCCATTTCCTGATATCCTTACCTTTAGCCTGATTATCCTGTCAGGCTTTTTTTTAGCCAACGAGCTGAGTTATCTGATTTTTCAGGCCACATATCATTTACCGCTTTGTATTTTTATTCAGCTCTGACATTATCAAAGCATAAAGCCTGTAACTATGGATATATGTCGGAGTTTCAATGCTGGAAACCTCTCTTTTTGTTGCCACTATCGCCACCCTTGGCATGCTATCACCGGGACCCGATTTTTTTCTGGTAATTAAGAATGCGGCCCGTTATCGTCGTTCTGTTGCCATGGTAACTGCGCTCGGCGTTATTCTTGGTGTTGCTACCCATATGTCATATTGTGTCGCAGGTTTAGCGGTCGTCATTACCGCAACGCCCTGGCTGTTTAATCTGTTAAAGTATGCTGGCGCACTCTATCTAATCTGGATTGGTATTCAGGCTCTGCTATCTCGCGGTGGTAGCAAAATGGATATTACAAACCTTGATCGCCAACAAACCAGCTATAAAAATGCCTTCATTCAGGGATACCTGTGTAATTTACTGAATCCCAAAGCCACACTGTTTTTTCTTTCCGTTTTTACTCAAGTACTCAGCATTGATTCCAGCACCGGCGAGAAATTATGGTACGCCTTTATTATCTGGATCCTGGCCGTTATCTGGTGGCCACTGTTAATTGTTCTGATTCAAAGTGCCCCGGTTCGTCGTGGACTGGCAAAAGTTCAAAGCATGGTGGATAAAGTGCTTGGCGTAGTACTGATTGGTTTAGGTATTAAAGTTGCTTTAGGATAAAGCAACTCGCTACAGTAGGCCGTTATTGGACGGCTTACTGTTTCCTTCGACTATCTGTTTTTAATCAATAATCGTTAATGATGTGACAATGTCACTGTAAATTCTCTTCTATAGCTTTATTCCCCCTGCTTACCACTGATTTCAAAATCAGTCCACATCAACAATATTAATAATAATTATTATCATTCGTATTTTCATGTAGTAGCATATGCAACGCCTGTTTGCCCGGCATTTAAAACCAATATTAAAGATTCGGCATCCACCTCGGAGCACAGTCTTTTGTTTTTATTATCATACTCAGGGATACACAATGAAAACCAGATCGTTAAACACACTCTGTCTGGCCATTATCAGTAGCTTCACTCTTCCCGCAATGGCGGCAGAAAGTGAAGAAACCATGGTTGTTACCGCATCGGGGTTCCAACAGGTACTACGTAATGCACCAGCCAGTATTAGCGTAGTTACACGCGAGCAACTGGAGAAAAAGCCCTTCCATAATTTGGGAGATGCGGTAAAAGATGTTGAAGGCGTCAGCATCACCGGTAGTGGTACCAATAGTCAGGATATCTCTATTCGAGGCTTACCCGGTGACTACACTCTAATTCTGGTTGACGGTAAACGTCAAAATAGCCGTGAGTCACGTCCTAACGGTAACGGCGGCTTTGAATCAGGCTTTATTCCACCCATGGAAGCCATTGAGCGCATTGAAGTAATTCGCGGCCCGATGTCTTCACTATATGGTTCTGATGCCATGGGCGGCGTAATCAACATCATCACTCGCAAAGTCGGCAGCGATTGGAATGGTGCTGTGAGTATGGATGCTACGTTGCAGGAAAACTCCGACTCCGGGAATATCTATGCGGGTAACTTCTACCTGTCTGGTCCGTTAGTTGAGAATCGCGTTGGATTCCAGCTATATGGCTACGGTAATTACCGACCAGAAGATGACATTATTGAAGGATACAACGAAAACGATAATAAAGGTGTTACCGCCAAACTGAGCTTTACGCCTACGGATACTCAACAAATCATTTTAGAAGGTGGTCGCGCGATACAAAAACGCGAGTCAACGCCAGGAAAATCCATTGAAGCCTATACGGTTCGCGGCTCACTTAAACAGCCTAATCCCAAAACAAATATCAATAATGAACGTAACCACTGGGCGCTGACGCATACCGGACAGTGGGATTTTGGTTTTTCCGACATTAGCGTGTATCAGGAAAAAACTAAACGCAGCACCGAAACACATACTTTGGACAGTTCTACCGGCTCCTGGAACGGTGGTTATAGCGACAGAAAACCAGAAATCACCAATACCGTAGTGGATGCTAAGTTAACCCTTCCTTTACCATCCAACATGGTCACCATTGGTGGTCAGTATCAGTATTCTGAGTTAAATGATGACTCAACCACCGGCAGAACAACCGCAGAGAAAACAGACATTACTGCCTGGCAGAAATCGGTGTTTATTGAGGATGAGATCGCCCTGCTGGATGATTTAACCTTTACCGGCGGCGTACGCTTAGACGACCATGAAACCTACGGCGATTACTGGAACCCACGTGGCTATCTGGTCTATCACCTGACAGATGAAATTACGCTGAAAGGTGGTGTAGCAAAAGCTTTCCGTGCACCAACCTTACGTGAAATCAGTCCTGATTATGGTACCGCCACTCAGGGTGGTGCCGGCATTATGTATGGCAATCCTGACCTTAAGCCTGAAACCAGTGTAAACCAGGAGATCGGCATTGCTTACGACCATGAGTCTGGTTTCAACGCTGCCCTGACACTGTTTAATACCGACTTTAAAAATAAGCTCACCAGCTACAGTACCGGCGGCAAAGACCCGATTACCGGTTTAAATCTGTACACTTATGACAACGTTGGTAAAGCAAATATCAAGGGCGTAGAAGCCGCGACCACCATCCCACTGGTGACCAATTGGATTCTGGGTTTGAACTATACCTATCTGGACTCCAAACGCAAAAGTGATGATGAATTCTTCACTTCTGGTGAATCACTAAAGGGACAACCGCTAGCACAAACGCCTAAGCACAGTGCTAATGCTAAGTTAACCTGGACGGTTAATGACGATCTGGAAACCTATACCCGCGTAACCTATACCGGTAAACAAGTATGGGCAGCACAACGTAACAGTTATACCGGCCCTCGCTATCGTGATGGTTTCACCACTGTTGATGTGGGCGGTAGTTATCAAATTAACAAAAATACCCAGTTAAACCTGGCAGTGCTGAACATTACGGATGAAACTGGTGATGATATCAATACTAACGGCGGGAACTGGATCGTTGAAGATGGCCGCCGCTATTGGGCCGGTATTAACGTGAAGTTCTGATACTGCATGGCGGAGTCACTATTCTGGCTCCGCCCGGTAATTTATAAGCAATGGTGTCCCCATGTCTAAATTAATCGCGCTGTTCTCCATGCTGCTGTTTTCCACCGCCCTTAGCGCCAAACCACAGCAGACCATTCCTCCTATTGATAAAACAGCCTATCAGCACTTCCAAATTCAACAATATGATATGAATGCCGATGAGCAACGCAGTTATCGAATCTATATTGCCGTTCCCAATACGCCACCGCCCACTTCCGGTTATCCAGTGTTATATATGCTGGATGGCAATGGTCAGTTCCCGCTGGCGGTAAACAGTTACCATCCTGATAATGGTCCCGCTCCGTTAATTATCGCTATTGGTTACCCTGGCGATGTTAGCTATAACACCGTACCACGCACCCGTGACTATACACCACCGGCCGAAGGGGAAGAGTTTGCTCAGGGAGGAAAAGCTGAAATATTTAACCAGTTTATTAACCAACAGTTAAAACCCTGGGTGAACCAGCACTATGCGGTTAATCAACAGAAACAGACATTAGCGGGTCATTCATTTGGTGGATTATTTACGCTCTACACGCTGTTTAATCACCCTCAACAATTTCAGCACTATGTTGCAGCCAGTCCTTCGCTCTGGTGGGGAAATGGTGTAGTAATTCCTGCTAGTTCGCCATTGTTATCTCAGTGGCCGGAATCCATTCTGGTAACCGTTGGAGAGTATGAAGAAAAACCTAATCCGGCAGATGCCAATAAGCCACAAGATGCGGAGCGCGCCAAAAGGCAGGCAAAACGCCAACAGGTAACCAAAGCCCGTGCACTGGCGGCAGAGATGAAGCAGCAGGGAGGCAATGTGAACTTCATTCTGTTCCCCGGGAAAAACCACGGTAGCGTTATCCCTGATGCCATAAAAGCAGCGGTGATTACAGCTGGAAAAACATAATACTACATCTGATAATTGCCCTTTCCGTTAACGCGCTTAATCGGGCGCTAACGGAAAGATTTCAATTAATTATTCGTCTTCTTTTTTACTGTTATCGGTATAAGCTGCTGCAATCTCCGGCGGCAGATTTTGCACTACTAAACTCTGAGGACTGGAAAGCTTAACGTTTGCTGCCCGTAACCGCTTCAGAATATCAAATAACAAATCGCTTTTGGTTCGGCTGACAACCCGTGGACTACTAACATAACCCGTAACGCTTAGCGTAATACCATCTGGCGTTAACTGGCTAAAAGAGACAGAAGGCGCGGGCGTATCCTGAATAGCTTCATGGGCTACGTAAGCTTCCAGCAAAATACCTCTTACCTGTTCAGGATCGATATCCAGTGGGAAGATTAATGGAATGGTAGCCACACCCTGAGCATTGCCCATGGTGACGTTACGCACATTTTGGGAAATTAGCTGAGAGTTAGGCACAATCACCGTTGATTTATCACTAAGTTGAATTTCAGTGGCCCTGACGTTGATACGTCGAATATCCCCTTCAACACCGCTGATACTGACCAAATCCCCTACTTTTACTGGCCGTTCCGTCAGCAAAATCAAACCTGAGATAAAGTTCTTAACGATCTCTTGCAGACCAAAACCGATCCCCACTGATAGCGCACTGACGATCCAGGCCAGCTTATTCCATTCAATACCCAGCAATGACAGAGTAATCAGAATCAGTAGCACATAACCAATATTGCTAAACAGCGTAACTAAGGACATCCGCATTCCGGTGTCCATTGCTGTTTTCGGCAGGAACTTCGTTGCCAACCAGCGACGGGCAGTGCGCAGAATGTACAAGCCAATCACCGCGCTGATTAAGGCGCTCATGACGTTTGCCGGAACGATATTTATTTTGCCAAAGCTATCACTTCCCAAAATATCGATAGCTTTATCAACAATGGTCATTGGCGTGGTAGCACCATAAGTGCCATTAAACAGCGCAATCGCTGCCAACATAACCAGAATAGTATTACCTATCGCGGAAAATAGAATGGTTGCCTGTTCCAGATAGCGATTGTCCAGACTTAACGCCTGTTTAATCCATTTTCCACTGGCGTGATTGACTGAGAACAGGCTTTCACACAAGTCGCCCATCAACTTAGTGGTTAAATAAAGGCAGGAGAAAACAATACAAACCCACACCAGTTCATAGGTTAAAAAGCGCGCCAGTGGAATATAACCAATCAGCAATGCCAGCACGATTACGACAGAAACGGCGCTAACCACTAAATGAATCAGGCTACCCAGCGAGGTTCGGGGTTCCAGTGGTTCACCTAACGCTACCATCTCCCGACGGATACGATTAGTCCGACGCGTTGCTCGCCATACCAGTAACGCAATTAATAACGCGGCAATACCGTTACTAAAAATAGCGGCAGAGACGCTACTACCAATAACATTATTGAATTGTTCCAGGGTGCCAAATAACATCAACACAATCGCGATCCCGGTGGGATAAGGCTTAAGTGCGATGGCAATCAGATCCGGCATCGGTATCAGTCGCCATGATGGCCGTTGAATAGACAGCAACGCCCTGCCCAACCCGGCAATCAGCCCGGAGAAAATGGTTAATCCTAATATCCCATTAGCAAAGTTATCTACCAGTGGCGGTAGCGTATTATTGCGGGCAAATACCAAATAAAACAGGTTCGCTCCGCCGTAAATAGTAATAACCGTCACAATAACCGTCGCAAAAGCTAAAAAGGTACGACGCAAGCGTCCATCAGGAAAACCCCAAATGCTTAACCATACCAGCGCTTTTTCCAGATATTTACGAGCATAGAGCCAAACTCCAATAGCCAGAGCCATCAAAATGATTGAACCAAACAATCGATCGGGCTGCCAGGCTTGCGTAATATTATCAGACAACATTTGGCTAAAGCCGACAATTTTAGTTCTGTCATCTACCTGTGGACTAAAAACAGGTGCCCAAAAACGCGGCCCTAAAATACTGCCGGAATTTAATGCCAACTGGGTTTTCAGCGCGTTTCGCCGTAATTCTATGATTTGCTTTGACAGGTTGCTGGCATTGGTTTTTAAAGTTTGAGAGTGTTCTAACTTTTTCTCCGTTGCCGCTTTATTCGTATTTAACGCCGTGCGTTGTTTAGTCACTTCCGGCGTTTCATCTAACGCACCAGGTGCCGGTGCGGGGCCAATAACATCCAGTTGTGCCTGAATTTGGGTTAATACTGGCGTCAGAATACCAATGTATTCATCCGCTTTATGTGAAACCTCCAGCGCCTGAGTATTCAGTAAGCTAAACTTTTTATCTTTAGTAACGGCAGAAACCTGTTGTTTAATGTCACTAAGTTGTTGCTGTAAACTTTCAAGCTCTGTGGTACTGACGTCTTTCTTTTCTTCCTGTTCTGAATCCTGGTCCTGTGGCTTAGCCTGTGTTTGATCTTGCGGTTTATTTGCCGAAGGTTTGGTATTGCTGCCAGCAACAGGTAGAGATTTAGGTGCTGCATATACCGAAGGTACCGTTGTGCCAATCACAGTCAATAAACAAATTAGAAGCAATATTTTTGAAAATCGATACATACAGCAATACTCCAAACGTCACTACATGTCAGTTAGAGATAATAGTCAGTGTTATAACTTTGGCTTGATGGTCTTTTTTAACTCATCGACAGAAATTGAAGCCAAAATGCTTCCTGCTAACGGCGCTTTTAAAACATGTGGTTTGATCTTGCCCCATACCTGCATTTCGCATGGTTTACAGTCAAAGGTTAACGTCAGCACTTCATCATTGTGTACCAGTTGCATTGGCGTTGCCCGTCCCTTAACCCCCTGAACACCTTTGGCTTGTTTAGGACATAAGTTAAAGGCAAAACGCAGACAATGTTTGGTAATCATTACCGGCACATCTGATTTTTCCTGATGGGCTTCATAAGCGGCGTCAATTAGTTCGACACCAAATCGTTGATAAAACTCCCTGGCTTTATGGTTATAAACGTTAGCCAGAAAGCTTAAATGAGTTTCAGGGTAGACTGGCGCAGGCTCAGAGACTGGCAGGCGCTCGGCACGCTGGTAATTTTGCAACCGGGCTTCCGTTAGTGCATCAATCGCATCCCGTCGCAGCTGATTTAACTGAGCACTGGGAATAAAATACACCACCGGTAAATCGACAGTGACTGAAACAGCGCGATAGATGGTTTGACCCAGTTTGGATAATCCATCTTTCAAATTTTGTAACGATTTCTCCGTCTGATTGGCGACTTCAAAATCACCACTGAGTGACGTTGTAACGCAAATACCCTCTTCACTGGTTGCCAACAGCAGTAATTCAGAACCAGACTGAGTTAAGTGTAGTTCAACGTCCACTTTACGTTCACTGGATGACTTCAGTAGCGACTGTTGCCACAGGTGATCCAGATTACGGTTTAGCGGATGGTTTGGTCGTAACTTACTAAATTCTGGCAGCATTTCGTTCGGATAAACCCGGTAGCGAAGCTCTGCCATTTTCTCTACTTTACTGGCGCGAAAACCGACAATTTCTCGCTTAATCAGTACGTTTAATCCATCACCATTAGTCAGCGGTTCAGTCACGCTAACATCCAGATAGCTTCCTCCAACCTTAAGCACTTCACCAATAGGCAACCCGATATATTTTGGTGAATCAAATGCACCGATATCCATCTGCCGTTGATTAACAAAGTAATCGGTGCTTCCCCGATGGAATGTTTTCTCCGGATTAGGGATAAACTGATGCACAGTTCTACCGCTGGAGGCCGCTAACAGGTCTGAACGTTGCAGCAAAATTTGGTCAATCTGTTGACGATAATAGGCGGTGATATTTTTCACATATCCCATATCTTTATAACGCCCTTCTATTTTAAAAGAGCGTACACCAGCATCAATCAGTGCAGACAGGTTTGCTGCCTGATTGTTATCTTTCATTGAGAGTAAATGTTTGTCATAAGCCACAATGCCGCCCTTATCGTCCTTTAAGGTATATGGCAAACGACAGGCTTGCGAGCAGTCGCCCCGGTTGGCACTACGACCGGTTTGAGCATGGGAAATGTAGCACTGACCTGAAAAAGCCACACATAATGCACCATGAATAAAAAACTCAATCGCTGCACTAACGTTATGTTTAATTTGCCGAATCTGTTCCAGATTAAGCTCTCTTGCCAGCACCAGTTGGGATAAACCCACGTCAGACAGGAATTTCGCTTTTTCAAGCGTTCTGATATCCGTTTGGGTACTGGCATGCAGATCGATAGGTGGAATATCTAACTGCAAAATGCCCATATCCTGAACGATCAACGCATCAACACCGGCATCATACAGTTGATAAATCAGCTGTCTTGCTGGTTCTAATTCATCATCATGTAAGATGGTATTTAGAGTAACAAATACTTTGGCATAATATCGGTGAGCAAAAATAACCAGCTCAGCAATATCTTTCAGACTGTTTCCTGCATTATGACGAGCGCCAAAGCTGGGACCGCCAATATAAATGGCATCAGCACCGTGTAAAATAGCTTCACGGGCAATTTCGACATCTCTTGCCGGACTGAGTAGTTCTATTTGATTGTCTGAAAGTCTCATATATCACTGAATTATATAATGGTTAATCGTATCGAACAGGTAGCAGACATGGCGATGTTGATAGCCGTCGCTACAGCGTGCGGCATTGTACATTAGATTTGAATTTCCGCGCATGGGGATCTTAGTCATCGCGGAGAGTTTATATGATATTAAGCTTAGATGATTATCCCGCCATCAGGCGGGATAATCCAAAACAGGAAGATGTTGGCAGAAATAATTAACGAGTCTTATTTTCTATTGAGATTAAATATAAGTAACGATCGAGCACCATGGTGGTAATACCCAAACTTCGGCAAATATCCATCTGGTTTTTTCCCTTTGCGTGCAGCGCTTCAATCTGGCGTAGAATATTCCCTTCATTACCCTGATAAATATAACTACTTTGAAACGTTCGACTACACCCGGAACAGTAGTAACGCTGTAATCCGGAGCGTGCTCTACCATGGCGGCGAACACAATTTCTTCTACCACAATGATGGCACATAATGGCGGCGGCTTTCATTTTGATACCTCCCTATACCTCAACTCCCTGCATCAATTCAACGTGCTGCTCTTTATGGTTGAGACGTTTAACTGCCCTAAACTGGAAGCCAGCGAAAGCCGGGCTAAATGCCAGTCCACCATGGTGTTCACGTTATTGATTTGCGCTTCCGATAAGTCATTTTGTGTATTTAGCAGCTCCAAAATACTGCCCACACCAGACTGATAACGACCACGAGCAATTTCATAGGCACGGCTGGAAGATGCCACCAGATCGCGCATATTCTTCAGATTGTTTTGAGCCGTAGATAAGCTCTGGTAGGTTTGCCATACCTGTAAAGCGATATTCTGCTTAGTTTGAACAAACTGGTTTTGCGTTTGTTCCAGGCGATTTTGCGCTGAGCGCACGGCATTGTATTGGCTAAAGCCACTAAACAGAGGCACTTTGACATTGACTCCCATATACAACTCATCGCTGTCATAGCCAGGGCCATACTTAGGACGATCGTTACCCCAGCGGGAGGTCAAATAGACCGATGGTAAAAAACCTCTTTTAGCTACGCTCAGCTCTTTTTCCGATACGGTAATTTGCTCTTTAGCCGCAAGGAGTTGTGGATGTTGGTTTAACGCTTTTTCAATTAGCTGATTAATATTATTCAGTGAGTTTTGGGAAGGAACCGATAACCCTTTCTGAAAACTAATATCTTTAGTTATATCTTTACCCAGTACGGAAGCCAGTGCCCCCATGCTATTACGCACTTCACCTTCGGCCTTAATACGGTAATTAGTGGCGGATAAGGCGGCGTTCTTAGCCTGCAGTTCATCCGCTAATTCACCAACGCCCGCTTCTCTTTTTCCCTGAGTAACCTGTAAGCTTTTATAAGCGATCACCTCAATGTCTCTGGCCGCATCCAGATAGGCTTCGGAAGCGATAACCGCAAAGTATTTCTGAGCCGCATCCAACACTACATCCTGCAAATCAGACATCGATAAAAACTCAACCGCCATTAGTTCACTTTTGGCCTTATCAACTGTGGCTTCACGTTGACCAAAATCAAACAGTAACCAGCTAAGTTCCAGTGTGTTCGACCATGACTCGGTTTTTGTTTTGTAGTCCTTCTTATCAACAGTTTGAGTCAGCTCTCTATGACCAAAGCTGCTATTTAAATCCACGGTTGGCATATAGCCCGAATAGCTACTGTCTTTAGCTATCTGATAGTGCTGCAGGTTTAACCAGGTTGCTTTTGCTTTAGGGTCATTACACATCGCCATGACCACCACATCATAAAAACTTAGATTTCCCTTACCCTGACCAGCCCCCAGACAGGCATTGTCATTTAAGCTTTTTTTACTGGATATATCCGCAACCACTGGTGCTTCAACAGTATCAACAGCTTGAGCCACTACCTTCTGCGGCTCTGGCGGTGTCGTTACCGGAGCCACCGGTTCCATCGATACCGGAACCGGTGCTACGGTCGCTGGTGGTAATGATGCTGAGGAAGTTCCTTTCACCAGATAGTCATCAATGCCGGGTAACGACGTAGGTTTAGAACTGGTAACAGTCACAGCAGAGTTTGTTGAACTTTTCATCGGCATTGTTTTTGCCGGTTCATATCCAACCGTGCGAGAAACGCTGGTCGTTTTCACCGGCGTTGAGCCTGTGGAGCTTGAAACCGCCACAGGTTTTGTTGTCGCGGATTGCGCCGTCATTGGTGCAGACGATGTTGTGGATATCGATTTAACCGGCAGCGGTCCTTTTGTACTGGCCTGTGGTGTTACTTTTACCGACGGTGAGCTACTTTTTTGCTGTCCGGAAGTACTTAGTTCATCAATAAGATTCATCACATCATCGCGACTTGCCGCAAATGAAGCGGATGGAAATATGGCGGAATAAACCAGACTGGCAAGAATAATCTTCTTCATTTTAGCTTCCTTGTTCCACAGCAGGCTCAGTTGACGGTGCTGTCGACCCAAAAAGCTGTGCCGGTGTCAAATCATGTCCTACTGTTCCATTTTCAATAACGATAATGCGATCAACCATAGCTAATGTTTGAGGACGATGAGCAATCACCAGACGCGTAATTGCCAATTGACTCACGGCCGTATTTACATGCTGTTCTAATTGCACATCTAAATGGCTGGTTGCTTCATCCAATATCAATAATTGCGGCTGTTTATACAGCGCTCTGGCTAACAGAATTCGCTGTTTTTGTCCGCCAGAAAGCGCAACACCCATATCACCAACCAGGGTGTTATATTGCATTGGCATTTGTTCGATATCTTGGTGAATAGCCGCCATCATGGCGCATTTAATTGCTTTCTCATGACTAACGTTGTGATCAAAGAAAGTAATGTTATCCATGATAGAGCCTGCAAACAGCACATCGTCTTGCAGTACGGTTGCACTGAAGCGGCGCAGGTTGGCTACGGTCAGTTGTTTAAGGCTAACACCATCAATCAGAATATCGCCGGTTACCGGTGCCAGGCTGCCACACAGTAACTGACTTAGGGTTGTCTTACCGCAACCAGAAGCCCCTGCCAGCGCCACACACTGACCTGGTTCAATAACGAAAGAAATGTCCTTAATGACATAAGGCTCATGCTCTGAATAACGGAAACTGACGTTATCAAACTCAATACGCGGTGGTTGGGTTTGTTGAGCATACTGTTTTTGCTCTATTGCATCTTCCGGTTCAGTCAACACAATGTCAGCCAAACGTTCGGTTTGAATACTCAACATTTTTAATTCAAAAAACTTATCTACCAGGCTGCTGATGCGGCTACTGAACTGCCCTTTATAAGAGGTAAATGCCATCAATACCCCCACAGTGAAAGTCTGATCCATCACCATGGTTGCGCCTATTCCTAATACCAGCAGGTTCTCAATGCCAAACAAAAGGCCATTGAGTTGCTGATAATAGATCTGCAGTTTCTGTACTCTGACACCAGAGTTAATTTGGCTAATCAGCAGCGCCATCCAGTCTGACATTCGCTCATTCTGGCGTTGAAACAACTTAATGGTTCTTACGCCACGAATGGTTTCCAGAAAATGACTCTGTTGTTTTGCACCATGGATAATCTGCTCTTCTGTTGCCATGCGTAATGGACGGTACCAAAGAATTCGTCCAATAACATATAGCAACATGGTGATAAGACAGATGGTCGCCAGATAAGGACTGTAGATGTACATCATTATCAAGGTGACGATGGTCATCATGCCATCAAGAATAGCAACGAAGAAGGATGATGAGAGCGTTGACTGAATAGAATCAACGGCGCCAAAGCGGGAGACAATATCCCCCAAATGACGTTTTTCAAAATAGCTGATAGGCAACCGTAAAAGATGGCGGAACACGCTATCACGCCACTGTACGCTGATAGATGTAGAAATATACATCATCACCCACGCACGCACGGCTGAGGTAAGCTGTTGGACCAGCATCATGACGCCAAAGCCAACAATTAATGTGACTAACAGGTTTCGATCGTTAGACACGATCACATAGTCTATTGTCCATTGAGTAAATAGCGGCGAGATAATACTGAATAGCTCTATTCCTAAGGCCAGTAACAGCACTTGAATAAAGCTGCTTTTAAGACCGGTAATTTTACCAATCAGATCGCGAAAACGAACCTTACGTCGGACTTCCTGGGGCTTAAATCCCTCGTCTGGCCAAAGCTCAACGGCAACACCAGTAAACGACTTAGAAACCTCTGAAAATGCCAGTTGGCGGACACCAAAAGCAGGGTCGTGAATAATACACTTATTCCCTTTAATCGCTTTGAGTACCACAAAATGAGAAAACTCCCAGTGCAATATGCAGGGTAATTTAAGCTTAGGTAAATCATCCATTTCCAACCGCAAAGAGCGGCTGGTCAAATTCATCTGCTTAGAAATATTTAGCAGTTGACTGAGGTTGGCACCCTTTTGAGAAATGCTGTATTTCCCGCGTAAAGTCGCCAGGTCAATATTGTAATTATAATAACCCGCGATCATGGCTAAACAGGCAAGACCACACTCTGCCGATTCCGTCTGGATCAGTACGGGTAAGCGCTGGCTGATTAGTCCAAAATTAATTTTTTTAACGAAACTCATCCCTATTATTTCCTTGTTGCTTTAACCCTTAGTCAGTCGCTTTCTTGGTGATACTCAACAAGGGTTCCAATACCCATTCGTAGAGCCTTCTTTTATCCAGTGTGATATCCGCTTCCAGTTCCATACCCGGTTGTAGCGCTTTATCTTTCCCATAAACGCTAATCAATTGCTTATCCGGCTTAACTACGATTTGGTATAGCGAGGCTTCATTGCCAACGTTAGTGGTGCTTTGTAATTCATGTTGCAGTAAAGCTGCCTTAGAAATAGACACCACTTCGCCACGATACTGGCCGAATTTTTGATATGGATATGACTGGTAACGCAACCAAACTTCAGCACCTTCCTGAATAAAACCCACAGCATTGCTTGGCGCATAAAGATGAACCATTAAAAGTGAGTTCTCCGGAACAATGCTGACCATGGGTTTGCTGTTGTCCACAAACTGCCCTGTTTGAGCAACAGCAGCGGTTATTGTGCCTGCCTGTGGTGCCTGAATAGTGATTTCACGTTTGGCTTCACTTTCAGCCAGTTCTTGTCGGGTGGTTGAAATATTTCTATCGATCTGTGCCTGTTGTTTATCAAACTTCAGCAGTAATCCATCCAACTCTGATTGTCTTCCCGCCAGTTCTTTTTGCGCGTTAATCTTCTCGCGTTCATAGCTACTCAGAGCACTTTGCTGCTGCAATAACTCCTCTTTCACCCGCTCGAATTGTTCCAGGGAGATATACTCTTTCTTATAAATCTCCTGATATTGCTGCTGACGGCGTTGAACCAGTTGTAAAATCTTACGCTGGTTCACAATCTGCTTATCTAAGGCATTAACCTGATCGTTTAACTGCCGAATATAGTTCTGCAGTAAGGATTTCTCTGCGGTAAATTGAGTTTGGTTCTTAGCTAAATCTTCATTCAGAGAATCCAGCCTGGACTGAATCTGAGTACTAATCACCTGCTGAGTACCGCTGCTGTTTTGCGACTCTCTTTCACTGGAAATGATGTAGAGCACATCACCCTTTTTAACCAGCTCCCCTTCCTTCACCTTTTTGTCAGTTACCACACCGTACTGTGGGCTATAAACTTTGATCACTCCACGATCGGGTACTAACTGTCCCGTAACAGTTTGTTTTCGCGTATAAGAAAACAAAATGCAGAAAAGCACGATAAATACAGTAATGGCGCAAACAAAAGCTGTAAAAAATCTTAATGTTAAAGGAGTACTTAACATAACGCTGCCAAGCCACTTTTGCTTTTCTGCCTGAAGCGCCTCCTGGCGAAATAGCCCCATAAGCCATTTTATCCTTAATAATTATTACGTTAACTAAATTCACTAACGATAGTTTCTTAATCAATGTGAGGTGATTAGATTGATGAATTTGCTTACCTCTTCATCAATTTACACATCAGTAATTGGTACCATTCTTAATAAAATAAGTGATTCCAAAAATTTAATAGAACTTCGCTATAAATATATCGAATATTTAACTTAAAATGTTTAAGCCACCGTTTAAATGAAATTATATAAAACAAGAATACATTCAGACCTAATAAATAAACCACCCATAAGACTAAGAGTGATTCTTGAATTTGATAATATTAATGGCTTTTAAGTGTCACCGAGATAAGAATATAACAATATTCCTATCCAATGCAATATACACTAAGTTTAAAAATAAATGACACTCATCACTTAAGGCGTGCTAAACATAAATCACCATATAAATGGCAACCTCAATATCTATTGAACTCAATTGCCATCAGGCAATATGAATTAAGCTAGTATCATTTAGAATGACAACGCATTATTAAATCAAGACTCAGGTCAAGATAAGCACCTAACACCATGAATACAGTAAGATTTAGATAAAAACAGACATTATCAAAACAAATTAATCCAAATTAAAATTAAATATAAATTAATTTGCAATTAAAATTTATAAAAAACCACCATCAAATAAGTAATGGTTAATTAAGTATAAATAAAGACTTATTTTATAATAAAAACACTATTTTATTTTTTCTTATAATTTGCATTACAAGATTTTTTTGATAAATTTACTAGGCGTCTAATAGGCACCTAAGTCTAAATTGGGAGGGTGAGTTTTTCTGAATTGAAAGACCTCTTAATTACGCACTTAAAGAAAGAATTATAGTTAATTACGATTTAATGGAAAAAAATTAGCTTTTTTGTAGCCGATATCATTTTTATTTTTAAACGCTAATTTTTACACCTCAAATATAGGTTATGGATATGAAACTATACGTACAAAAAGCAGGTCAAGCTGTTGAAGAAGTCTCTCTGACTGGTTCAACACAAATCAGTGCAACTCCGGGTACCCGCCTTTTCGTGGAAGCCAATGACGGCGCTATCACCCATATGTCACGTTCTGGTTCACAGTTAGTTGTGAACACCGCTGATGGTAAAGTGATCAATGTAGATAACTTCTTCGGCTCTGCCGATCAGGGTATGAGTTCATTAACCATTGATAATTCATCTGAATCAGGTTTACCTGAAAAGCAAATCGTTCTTGGTGATGACAGACTCTACGCAGATGGCAGCGAAGTTATTGCCTATACTCCTGAGCAGTTAAAAGAAGTTATCTCTGGTTGGGATTATTATGAAATGCGTGGCGAAGAAGCTGCCGCTGCAGGTGATGATGACAACACCGGTCTGTTTGTTGCACTGGGCTTAGGTGCTGCCGGTATTGCTGGTTTGATAGCTCTGGCAAACGATGACGATGATAATGGACATAGCTCCAGCGGCATTAATCCAAATCCTACGCCAGATCCAGATCCTAATCCAAGTGAAGTGACTGACCCAACGCTGATCACGCTGAATCGTTCTAATGGTTCAAGCCTGACCGGTACCAGTGATGCTAAAAACGCAACCGTCTATATTGATATCAATAACGATGGTACTTACGACTATACTGCAACCACTGATGCTGATGGTAACTGGTCTTTCCCTACCCCAACGTCTATTCCTGATGGCTCAACCGTTAGCGTTTGGGTATTGGATAGCAAGGGTGAAAAAATTGCAGTTAGCACTGTTATTGATGCAGCTGCACCTGACTTTATCTCAATGACTGTTTCTCAGGATTTAGCGGTTATCACCGGTAAAACTGAAGCAGGCGCAGTAGTTAAACTGGATCTGAATGGTGATGGTACCGCTGAATACACCATCAAAGCTGATGATAACGGTAACTACAAATTTACTCTTGAGAATGGCGCTACGCTGATTCCAGGAACCAGCGTAATCAGCCTGGCTGATGATTTAAATAACGTCTCTCAAATAACTATTCCAGTCGCGACCAAAGCAACTGTATTAGGTATGAGCGATGGTACCAATGCCATGGACCTGTCTACTACGACAGAAATCACATCTCCTACTCTGCACGGTCTGGGTACGCCTGGCGCTGTGGTTCAGGTTATGGATGGTGATACCATCATCGGTACTACCACTGTTGGTACTGACGGTAACTGGAGCATTAAAGCAACTGACTTACCTGTTGGTAATCATTCTTTTGGCGTTGAAACCGTTATCAATACTCCTGTAAGCGGCCCAAGCAAAGAAAATACTGCCAATATCACTTTCGAACAAAAACCTTATGACATGTCAGTTATTGTTGCTGATATCCGTGAGATTGAAGTTGATAACAGTATTGATGCGCCAATTTCAATTACCCGTGCTCTGCCAAACGGTGGCTACCTGGTAGCTTACCCACAAGCTGAAGCAGCTGGTTCTAAATTCTATGACATTAAAGTCAAGATTTTTGATGCCAGTGGCAATATGGTTTCTGAACTGACTCTGGGCGAGAAGAATGTCGCTGATGGTTACAGCCGTGACAGCGCTAAAGCTTACTTAAGTAACTTTGACGTTGCTGTTTCTCCGGTTGATGGTGCAATTACCGTTCTGTATTCCAGAAACGAAAATCCTTCAAGTTATACCGGTAATGACGTTGTCTTCCAACGTTTCTCTGCTGATGGTGCAGAAATCACTTCAGGTCCACAGGTTGTTGCCGCTTCTGGTGATATTGGTGGCATGAATGGTCTGCTGACCAGTTTACTGCCAGACGGTTTAGCAAATCTGATCACTAATACCCTGTCAGGTATTGTGAATCCGATTGCAGACTTCATGACCAATGCTCTGAAGACCATTGATTTCCTGAACATCCTGCCAGATACCGACTTTAAAGCGTTAGTTGATCTGTTTGTAAACGGTCTGACCGATCGTATCTACTCTGTGCTGTTTGGCCAGGGCCTGTTGAGCTCATCTATTGTTCAAATGGAAGACGGTAGCCTGGTATTTACCGGTACCCGTTTCATTGAGCCATTAGATCTGGAAAACATGGTTGAGAACGCAGACATTTCTGGTTTCATCAGAGAGTTCTGTGATGCATTAGGTTTAAATGGTGTTCCAATCATTGGCTCCGTTATCGACTTCATCACTGAAGGCGTACTGAATCTGATCGTTCAACCAATTGAAGGTTTTGTTGACACCATTCTGACCTGGTTCGACCTGAATGCTTTCGAAGCTGGCGCAAACCTGTACAGCGTTCGTTACGCACAAGATGCCAATGGTAATCTGGTTAAACTCAGTGAAACTGCAGAAGCTCCACATGATTTCTCTCTGGGTGGTTTCTTCACTGAAAATGGTTATATCACTACCAGCAACGGTATCTTCGATAAAGCAGTTAACTGGATCTTTGGTAGTGACGCTACCAGCGACAGCGAAGGTTTAGTTGGTGCCGATCTGGGCGGCGGTCAATATGCGGTAATCTGGCAGCAGGCTTGTAAAGACTGGTCTATCGATCAATTACTGAAGAACCCGGTTGACCTGAAAATCTCTGTTGTAGACTTCAGCACCGGCAAAATCGTACTTGATGGTGCAACGCTGAATACTAATGCACCAAGAGGTTCTGCTGACGTTTCACCTAAGATGATTACCTTACCTGATGGCACCTTCGCGGTCTCCTGGGTTCGCGTAACCGGTAGCGATATGGGTGATGTGTTAGTACAGCGTTTCCAACTGCTGAACGGTAAGTTGCTGGCACTGGATGCACAGCCAATCGTAGTTAACAGCACTACCGATGGTGCACAGGGCGTAATCGCTGGCTCCTTAACCGGTGCAAACGACATTACCGTTCTGGAAAACGGCAACTACGTTGTTAGCTGGGCGTCTGTGACAACTCAGGGTGAGTCTCACGTTGTATCTCGCGTGTTCGATATTACTGGTCAGGCTATCACCGACGAAATCATCGTTGATAAAGGCGTTGACGATCCAGGCATTTGTTCTCTGCCTTCTGTCGTTGCTCTGGCTGGTGGCGGCTTCGCTGTTACCTGGTCTGAAGTTTCAGAAACAGGTGGTAACCTGTACAGCCGTACTTATAACGATGATGGCTCAATTCGCGGTACTGGTGAGACAGGTGATGTTTCTAACCCAGGTCACTACATCAAAGGTACAGCAGAATCGGCAGTAGGCACCAATGGTGATGACGTTATCGATGCCCGTAATGGCGTTACTAACGTGGTTGCTAACGACGGTGATGACCGTATTCTGGTTATGTCTAATGGCTTTAAATCTATCGACGGCGGCAATGGTTTTGACACTGTTGTATTTGAAGATAAATCAGCCACTACCATTGATTCTACCACGCTGAGCAAGCTGCACAACATCGATCAAATCGATCTGAATAATACTTCTGCGCTGACTTTAGACGTTAAGTATGAAGATCTGATTAAGCTAAATGATGATAAGCATCTGTTTGTTAAAGGTGATGCAAACGACAAAGTTGATCTGGATTTAACCAGTTGGACTAACGTTGCAACCGCTAACAAGTCTGGTGTGCAATATAACCTGTATGTCTACGATAAAGACGAAGACGCTCAGGTTTGGGTACAAAATACTATCGCTGTAATTTAATACCTCTCTCAGGGGCGAGTTCTTTCGCCCCTTATTAATTAATTATTATTTATTAATAGTAATTAATTAATAAATAAGCCGTTATATGAATATTAATTCAAAGGATTGGTTATGGATTTCTCTCCATGGAATGAATGCGTGACGATTGTTGCCAAAGAGTTAGGCATAAATGTCAGCACAAATAATTTAAAACATATCGTTCAGAATGGTGGTGAACGTGGTGAAGTAATGCATAACCTGATAAATTACATTGGGTTACAATGCAAAGAAATTAATGAAAAATTAGAGAAAATTCCTGCGCTATTATTTCCTGTATTAGTCCCATTACAAAATAACCAGGCTGTTGTGGTATATGATATTAATGAAACTCATGCCACATTATCATTTCCTATATCTCCAGATGTTAAAACTCAGGTTAATTTAGAACAGCTGGAATTAATGAGAGAAGGTGCGCTTTGGTTAATTTATCCAAAAGAAAGAATAGAAGACAAACGTGTTGATGAATTCCTTAAACCTTATAAAGGAAATTGGTTATTTCAATTAATCGCTAAAGACACTAAGTTTTATGGGCAAATTGCTCTGGGTGCCTTATTTGGTAACATTCTTGCCCTCTCCAGCGCCCTCTTTTCTATGCAGATTTATGATCGGGTTATTCCTGCACAGTCCTATTCAACATTATGGGTTCTGTTTATCGGGGTAATGGTTGCACTGCTGATGGATATGGGTTTACGCCTTGCCCGAAGCCATTTGGCCGACGCGATTGGTAAGAAAACTGACCTGTTTATGTCAGGTATGTTTTTCTCCCGGGCTTTGAGGATGAAAAATGACGCCCGACCAAATTCCACCGGTGCCTTTGTTGCTCAACTGCGAGAAATTGAACATATCCGTGAGTTGCTGACGTCAACAACTGTCGTCGCCATGGTGGATATGCCATTTATTCTGATCTTTATTGCGGTGATTGCATTTATTGGCGGTCCTCTGGCATTTGCGCCATTGCTGGCGATTCCACTGGTAGTTATTCCTGGTTTGATTGCTCAATGGCCGCTGTCTCGTTTATCCCAGAAAGGTATTCGTGAAAGTGCTATTCGTAACGCCATGCTGGTAGAAACGGTTGAAGGTCTGGAAGATATTAAGATCATGCAGGCTGAAGATCGTTTTCTACGCACCTGGAATGAATGTAATATCACTACGGCTCAAATCTCTTTAGAACAGAGACACTGGTCAAGCCTGATTACTAACTGGTGTCAGTTTATTCAACAGTTAGTGTATATCAGCGTCATCGCGCTGGGTGTTTATCTGGTAATTAATAACGATATCACTACCGGTACTTTGATTGCCTGCTCCATCTTATCCAGCAGAACCGTAGCGCCGTTAGGACAGCTGGCATCAGTATTAACCCGTTGGCAACACGCCAAAATGGCTAAAACCGGTTTAGATGAATTCCTGAAAAAACCACTGGACCAAAAGCCATTCAGCGAAACGCTGCATACCGATGAGATCAAAGGCAACTTCAGTTTAAAAAACGTCAAATATCGCTTTAGCCCTGATGCTCCAATGGTATTGGATGTTGACCGACTGGAGATTAAACCAGGAGAAAAAGTCGCCATTCTGGGTTCTATCGGTGCCGGAAAATCTTCACTGCTACGCCTGATCTCCGGTATCGCTGAAGCGACAGAAGGTGAACTGCTGCTTGATGGGTTGGTGATGAAGGATATTTCCAATAACGATATTCGCCGCGATATCGCTTATTTACCACAGGGCGCGCAGCTGTTTCACGGCACCATCAGAGACAATTTGATTATGGGTAAACCTCAAACCTCCATCGAACAAATTGTTGATGTATTAAATATTGCCGGTGCTGCCAGCCTGTTGAAAACCGGGAAAGGTCTGGATTTATCCATTGCCGAAGGCGGTCGGGGGTTATCGGGTGGTCAGAAGCAAACGTTATTGCTGGCCAGAACCCTGCTGCGCAACTCCCCTGTTCTGTTCCTTGATGAACCAACAGCCAATATGGATGAGAAGTTGGAAAACCATGTAGTTGCTTCACTACGCGATCATATTAAAGACAAAACTTTTGTGGTGGTTACCCACCGCCAGGCCCCTTTAAGGTTGGTTGACCGAGTTATTGTCATGAATCAGGGGAATATCATCCTTGATGGGCCAAGGGATCTTGTATTGCAAAAGTTGCAAGCAACTAATTAGTCAGGATGATGAAAATGAGTTTGTTTAGTAAGAAGAAAAAAACCATCAGCATGCATGGCGATCCGGTACAAAAGCATACCTATATCATCTGGATGATTTTATTAACCTGCTTTGCCCTACTCTTATGGGCCAACTATGCAGAACTGGATGAAGTTACCAATGGTCAGGGAACGGTTATTACCTGGAACCGTTCACAAATAATTCAAGCCAGAGATGGCGGTGTTATTCGTGAATTGATGGTGCGCGAAGGCGATCTGGTGAATGCTGGTCAGCAATTAGCCGTTTTGGACGCTACTCGCTTTCAGGCTGGATACGACGAAATTGGTGCAAAAGTTAAAGGACTGGCAGTAAGCATCGCTCGTTTAACCACTGAGATAAAAGATGACAACAGTAAGCCAGACTTCTTGTTATTACTACGTGAGTTCAGCGGCGGTATTGCCTATAAGGACATGTCAGATGAAGAGCTGTTAGCGGATAACAAAGTACTGATTGATCACGAAATGTCTCTGCTCATCACCCGTCGCAGAGGTTTGGATGAAAACATATCGGGCCTACAGCGCAGCTTAAAACTGACCGTCAATGAATTGAACCTGATTCGTCCATTAGTAGTAAAAGGAGCCGTAAGTCAGGTTGAAGAGCTGCGTTTAAGAAGAGAAGAAAACGAGCTGAAAAATAAAATCACTGAAGCTCGTAACCATTACTTTGAACAGGCTAAAGAAGAGCTGGTTAAAAAGAAAAATGAACTGGACTCCATCTACTTCCAACTGTTGCAAAGAAAAGATCAGTTAACCAGTACGGTGATCAACTCACCGGTAAAAGGCATCGTCAAAGACGTACAGGTGACTACTGTTGGCGGCGTACTGGAACCGGGTGGAAAGCTGATGGAAGTGGTGCCATCCGAAGATCAATTGGTCATCGAAGTAAAAATAAATCCAAGGGATATTGCATTTATTCATCCAAATCAAAAGGCAATTGTGAAGGTTAGTGCCTATGAATCATCAATCTACGGAACTATGGATGCAACAGTAGAGCGAATCTCTCCGGATACTATTCAGGATCAGGTACGCCGTGAACAGTACTACTACAAAGTTTTTGTTCGTACTGAACGTTCTGCACTGGAAACACCTGACGGCAAGGTTCATGAAATTGTCCCGGGAATGTTGGCTACGGTTGATATCAAAACAGGGAAAAAATCAGTACTCGATTATCTGATTAAACCATTGAATAAAGCCAAAGAAGCGCTGAGGGAAAGATAAGTGATTCGATATAACAAAATCATGCTTACGCTGGTTGTCAGCTACTTTTCCACGCTGTCAGCAGAAATAAACGCCGAAACATTAAATGAAACACTGCAAATGGCAGTCAATCGTTCACCTACGATCAAATATCATTCGGGGAAAATTGCCTCCGCAGAGAGCACCATTGGGGAAGCCCGAAGCGGTTGGTTACCTAACGTTTCTCTTAATGCTGGCAACGAGGTTATGCGCAGCAACAAAAAAGACAGCGATGGCAGCAATACCTATTCGGTCAAAGTTGATCAAACCCTGTTCGACTTTGGCCGGGTTGGCGATCAGGTTGACTATGCTGAACATAATAAATCTTCAGAGGTATACACTGCTCATGATGAAGCCGAAGTGCTGTCATCAAAAGTTTCTGAAACCTATTTGAATATTCTGAAATATGAGCAGCTAATTGATATCAATAAAAAGAATACCATCGAACACCGCAACATTCTTGGTCTGGCAGAAGCCAGAGCCAGTGGTGGTGTAGATAGCCGTGGTGATGTTGAACAGGTTGAAGTACGGATCAAGGGATTAGATGCGGAGCTGGCTAACTATGAGGCCCAGTTGAAAGCCGCACAGGAAGATTACTACATTCTGGTGGGCAAACGCCCTTCCGGATTAAGTATTCCTGACGTTAGTGCGTTGAAAGCTAAACTTGCCGTGAAAATGAAAGAACGTATTTCAGCGTCACCGCGGGTTGAAGCCATCAGATCTAACAGAGATGCTGCCGCTGCAGAATATGCTTACACCAGTAAAAGCTGGCTCCCTGCCCTAAGCGTTTCGGTTTCTCAAGGAAAGTTAAGTACTTCCGGAGAAAATGACACGGTAGTGATGCTAAACGTAAACAGTAATATCTTCGATGGCGGCGGCGCGCTCTATCGCAGCAAGGGTGCAGCTCAACGGGTAGAAAGCGCCCGCTGGAACATTCAAAAATCCATCGAGGATTTATCCACTAAAGTCTCCCAGATGTATCAGGAAGCGCTGAGCCAGGAAAATCAATCCAATATTTATGCTCAACGTATTCTCCATTCACAGGAGGTAAAAGAGCTTTACCATGAACAATACAAAGTAAACCGTCGTTCTGTCCTGGATTTATTAAACTCAGAACAGGAGCTTTTTCAGACCATGAGCAATAAAGTGAATGCGGATTTTAACTTCCGGGTTCTGCTTATTCGCGTATTTTCTGAGTTAGGTGAGATAAATAAAGCATTTAATATCAAAGTAAAATTTGAAGAAGAAGACAGTGGTAATTTAGTTTCTAACCTATTTGGTGGCAATAAGCAGTCTCAGAAAGAGCCTGAAGCCCAAATAACAGAAGAAGTAATACCGGAACCAATAGTGATTCCTGCTACGTCGAAGGTAAACAGCAGACCAGAAATCGTCTATACACCAAACGTACAAAACACAGTGACCAGTAAACCAGAAATGGCTACACCACCGAATATTCAAGCTACACCACAAAATATTCAAACAACTGTGATTAACCGGTCTGATGTAACTGAACCGCGAAATGTCTCAACTACTGTGGCTAACAGGCCTGAAATTTCGCCATCACAAAATATTCAAACAACCGTGATTAGCAGACCAGATGTAGCTATATCACAAAATGTCCCAACCACCGTGGTTAACCGACCTGAAATTGCACCATCACAAACGGTTCAAACCAGAACTATTGAGCGTCCGCAAGTTTCTATGCCGACCTCAAATAATAACAATAATAGCAATGATGGTTATATCACTAAGCCATATAAATACTCTGAATCGCAGACAATCCAAACTCCGGCGTCAGCAATTCAGGAAAACATCAGAAAAGAGCAAATTACTAAACCCGTTATTCGTTCTACGCCGAAAGGAATAGATGATCCCATGCTTTTAATTGGGGTCAGAAAGAAATAACTTAAACTCATTATATTCAATCGTTCTTAACGAGTTGGTGAGTTGTTTATTTTAATGAATAGTGATTTTTAGAGTTTTATGTTAAAAATGAGCGAAGCTTCTAAGGAGGCTATTATATATGAGGGAATTATATAATTATTGCGGCAGGAAACTATTTCAACTGAAACATAAATGATTATATCAGTATAAAGGGATTTTATCAGAGCATTGTACAGATCCAAAAATCCCTGATGATTTTATTTATTTAGTAATACAAATATCTCTATTAATAGTTCACAACTCTGGTTAATGAATCTATTTTCTGTGTTCTGTTTCTGGTATAGAGGTCATAGCATTCAACACATTGAATACGGATGCGAGTATTAAACAACGATAGGCGCTTAAAAATGGACAAAGGCAAAATAAAGACATTAATTGTCGATAATAATCAATTCGTATGTTTCGCGATCAGTGAAATCTTAAAAAACACTGACTTTCTGGATATCGTAGGTGCTATTCATTCTACAACTGGCGTTGTTGATATGATTAAAAATCAAGATATACAGCTGGTATTGATTAATATTGATCTGATCAATAATGATAAAGATAAACTGGTAAAAGAAATACATGGTGAAAATTCATCAACTAAGATCATTGGACTAACTTCAGAAAATTCGAACTCCAATATCATCAATTCATTAGATGTGTCAATTGATGGAATTATCGATAAAACCAATGATATCGAATCACTTACCTTAGTCTCTAAACTAGTGATGAATGGCTTCCAGTGTATTCCAAAAAATAAACTGTGTAATGATAAAGTCAATAAAACAGCGATGCTAACCAATCGTGAACGCGAGATATTACAATTCATTACCCAAGGAATGTCTAATAAAGATATCGCAGAAAAGCTAAATATTAGTAGCAAAACCGTTAGCGTTCATCGCTATAATATTATGTTTAAACTGGAGATAAAAAATTCTCTTGATCTGTTTAAACTGGGTAGTTTTTCTATCTAATCAGCTATTATGTAAAGTTTGGGGCGTAAAAGGAGGGAATAAAATCTATTCCCTGCCTTTCATTTTTACTATCCAGGTACATTTTTAATTTCTGTATTTTTTTAAAAACACAGCTCCCCTTCATTCTCGTGATGATAAATACACTCTATTTGATTGTTTATTAAACAATGGTAAATCTAAATTCAATTTATTACTTCAACATAATGACTACAGGTACTAAATTATATCTATCCAGGCAATGTATTCTTTTAGAACATTTCAGAAAAAACAAAAAAACATTTATTAGCCACCTATCAATTTAAATGATCATCATAATTATCATTTTCTGGCCTATCTTTTAAAATGGCAAATAGACCTATAGCGCAAAATATATAAAGTATAATAAATGCACATAAAGAGAATATGATCATGAAATTTGATGACCACTCTACTATTGCCTGAAAAATATCTTGTATTAAACCAATCATAGACAATAACTCCTCAATTAGTAACCATTTGATGCGTTACTTGCTAAAGGCAATATGCACGCTAACCTGTAGCCTTCTTAAATAATCAGTAACGGTAGCTAATCTAACGCTGATTACTCAGAGGTGCTATCCATAAAACGAAATGAAAACAAAAGCGTTTTAAATTCAATTATTAAATTTAAAAACTAAATTATCCATTTGATTTTAAGAAGAAATAAATAAAATTTTCGGATAGTTTTATAAAATGAAGTGAAATTTTACGTGTTGCTGATAGATAGGAATGGTCAAATGCAGAAACAAAAATCTCCACCTGAGGCTTTAAGTGGAGATTTACTGGGTATCCTTGTTGCAGCTATAGGCTTACTACAGGCTCAAAACTAAGGCATGCTGATAATAAAAAGCGTTGAATAGAATATCAGCAGAATGGTACCCGTTACGGTTAATAATACTCTCATAGTGAACTCCTCGCTGATCTACTGAACACAAATTTACAGGTTAGTATCAAAAAGCTTTGGTCTTAAGTTTTTGATACTGCTTACTATAAAGACTAGTCTATTGTTTTAATTTTGTCATTTCAATGTAAATAAAATGTTATTGTTCATATAATTTATACCAAATAAAAAACCAATATTCATCAGAAAAATCAATATTTTTTCGTTAAAGTAAAGTTTTATGATTACTACGACATTAATCACTAAAGGATTAGCAATTAAAGATTTTGATTATCAATGTAATAGGTAAAATCTTACTGATTATACTCGTCTGGTTTAGCTGTTCATTTCAGATGCGGGAGCAAAAAAAACGCCGCAGTTATCTGCGACGCCTTGTATAACAAAGAAGAAATTACTCTCTGTAACGTTGAATATCCGATGCCATATCGGTAACGATTTTCTTAAGATCTTCTGCCGTTACTTTTTGGGAATCATTACTCAACTGTTTGCCAAATCCTTTGCGTACCACTTCGAACACAGTTTTACCCGTGCTGGCATCAATTAATTGACCTTCAAACAGCAGCGTTGTGTCTTGATCACGCTCTCCGGTTGCTGCCATTGTGCCAGCAATCACTAAAGCAACAGGGATAACTTCATAAAACTGTAAGCCCTCGGTAGAGGCAGCAACACCGGTAATTGCACCACGGAAAATCAGTGTGTTTGGTGTTTTAGCTGAATTAACCAGATTCAGACGCTGGCCAAAAGCAGCCTTAATATTTTGGTTGGTATATGCTAATACCTGATCCAGAGTTTGTTGCGTAACTTGTGCATTAGGCTTTGGTGTCGGGTAATAAACGATTGGTTCATAATAAAGATTTTGATAATTTTGAGCTTTAAACGATGGATCAACCCAGCGCAATACTTCCTGTCCTGACGCGCTTTCAGCTTTGTGCAATTTGGAGTAATCAGATAAAAAACCAGAGTAATCTTTAGTGTCTGCAACCTTCGAAGTACAACCGCCTAATAAAAGACTACCGATAACTACTGCTGCGGAGATATGCTTCATCGCCAACATACTTGACCCCTAATATGTAATCGTCAAATTGATTGTTTTGTTAAGCAGAGCACTATTTCTACATAAAAGAGAAGATTGCTGGAACCTGTGAACTACTTTCTTTTTCTTTTATAAAGCTATCTTGCCCTGGCCAATGATCTTAAATACCTTCTGTGCCGGTACACTCAGTATAGATGCTATTAATGAGGCTACCGTGAAAATAATTATTCCTGATATATCAATAAAAAAGCCTAATTGACGACACAATATATAATAAAAATGAAAATAATTTCAATTGAATATTTTTAAAAGAAATTAATAAACCATGATAACTAAATGAAAGGGCAAAAAATAGCAGTAATACTTTATTGATCTATTTACATTAGATTGTTTTATATGTTTTTTTTCATTCAAATATGATGTTTTACTTATTTTTTCCTCTGGCCCGACTTAAGGTTTTACTCGGTAACTCACCAAATATATCGCGATATTGTGCAGAGAAACGAGCCAGATATTGGAACCCCCATTTGGTAGCCACATCTGATACAGTAACATTCGGCCCGGCATCCATAAGGTCGCGCAATGCCCCATTCATTCGCATATTCCAAAACCAGTTTTTAGGCGACATTCCTACCGAATTTTTAAAAATAAACTCTAAAGCTCTCAGGGTATAACCGGTAGCTTTAGCCAGATCGCTCAATTTGAGGTTGTTTTCTGGCCCTGACAATATTAATTGCTCAGTAGCCATTATTAGTTGCCCGTGAAGTAACGCTAAACTATTGGGCTTTATTGGGTCAGCTTGACTTTCGGAAGCAAAAATAGCTTCAATAAAGCTATTCAGTAGTGCAGTTGACAGCATTCGGGATACATCTTCACTTAATTCTGTCTCACCTGGTTTATTGGCCATCTGTCTGATATCCATAAACATAGTTTTTAACTGCTCGTAGTTTTCAGCTTTCAGCGGGAAAGTCATGACCTGCTGAGGTATCAGCTTAATTTTTCCACTATGATATGCATTTAACGCTTCCTGTAGCCTCTCTCTGGCAATCGCGTAAGTAAACCATTCACCCTCACCCATCGACTGATAAAGAATATCAATCCCTTCAGGAAAAATATGCAAGTTACCAACCCCTGTGGGTATACCGTTATATCGCGTATACTCACCGCCTTTAATAGTAAGGCCCAGATAAACATATTCTGAAGATGCCTTTCCTCTGCCAATGGTCGCGCCCAGATGGTGTCCGGACTCCAGACGAGTTTCACCTAATGCCAGTCTAAAATTACGCGCTTCATTATTATGTTCAAAACTTATGATCCTCCGTTCAAAGTAGCCTCCTTCCACTACTTCAAATTTATTTACTATATCCAGTCCATGGCTACTTTTTTCATGATACTTTGACGAGGATGTCATAAATGCTTAACCACCTGATTAATTTTAATAATTAGGACTATAAACGATATCAAAAGCCGCAATTTACATAATCAGCGGACATTTTAAGGTATAGTAGTCTCCGCAGGGACTCCCATAGTTAAGTTCCCCATCCAACGCTTTTCATATTCAGTATAAGGTAGATTTATGATCTCGGTATTCGGCCATCTAAACCCGGACAGTGATTCAATATGCTGCGCTATTGTTGTCAGCGACTGGTTAAACTTCACTGAACAATCCGCAATGGCTTATCGCCTGGGGGAACTAAATCCAGAAACTGAGTTTATTCTGTCACAAGCACAGTGCCTTTCACCTCCATTGCTTGAGCACAACATTACAGGCCAGCCGGTCTGGCTGGTTGACTTCAGTGATTTAGAACAAGGCCCGGAGAATCTGAATAAAAGTCAGGTGATCGGTTTAATAGACCATCACCGTCTTGGGTCACTGATCACCGCAGAGCCTCTGGATGCCTGGATAAGAAGAGTCGGTTGTTGCGCGACGCTGGTTTTTGATATTGTTACCCGTACTCCGGGTTATCAACTAAGCCCATCACATGCATTACTGCTGCTGGCTGCGATACTCAGCGATACCATTGCTTTTCAGTCACCCACCACCACAGAGCAGGACCGAGAAGCGGCACACAAACTAAGCCTGATAGCTAAAGTAGATTTGGACACCTTTATCATTAAGTTACTGGATGCCAAAACCGATATCAGTGGGCTCAGTATTGAACGCTTGCTGCGAAAAGATGAGAAGAACTACCTTATTGGTAAATATAAGTTAATTCTTGGTCAGATAGAGGTCAGTGATTTCCACGCTATTGAAAATCAAGTGCCGGCACTGCAGCAGGAAATGGAAAAACGGGCACAGAGTGAAGGGTTGGACTTTTATGTCTTGATGATAACCTCTCTGTTTAGCTCACAAAGCTGTCTCTATTTCTCCCAAAATAATCCAATAAGTCAGTCACCAATTACCATTGAAAATATGTTAAGTCGCAAAAAGCAGCTAGTACCCTGGTTAACCCAAAAACTGAATGCAGACAAATAATTAACTACCATCCAATTTTCACGTTACACTGAGTAATATCTGCCATCGGGAAGGAGTAATAATGAAAAAGTTAACCTTAAAAGACTTAACTGAAAGCCAGCTACAGCAAATCAAAATGAAACAGGCGCAGTTAAAAAGGGAATTAGGCCGCTCTTTAACCAATAGTGAACTCAATAAAGCAAAAGAGGACGTTATTGCCCAAATAATGAAAGAGTTAGAAAAAGAAGAGAAAAAGGCCCGGGCAGAAAAGAAAAAAGATAAATACGTTCCCAGCGATGAAACCTTTAGCTGGAGCAAGAAGAATCATTCCAGAGGTGTTCGGTAGGCACTTTTCATGAGGTTAGATAACCAACCGGGTTATTTTAGTTTCAGAGAATATTCCGGTCGTAGATGCGCGGTACCAAAATAGCTGGCCGGGCAGCATACAAATTCGGGTTTGAGCAAAAAGCAGCCGTTCTGTGTGAAATAGAGATTCATTGTGCTAACTGGGCTCTCTGTGGCGATTCGATGTCGTCTTATGTTGCTAAGGATATATTGCCCAATTTCTGATGCATGAAATCAATGAGTGCTCTTATTTTTGCGGGCAAGTAACGCCGATCTGAATAAAGTGCGAACAATTGCAATGGGGCTGCCGATTGTTCAAACTCAACCTCGATTAACCGTCCATCGCTAATGTAGGGTTGGCAGGCCTGTTTTGATAGAATTGCAAAACCGACACCTGCTACCGCTGCTCGCCCTGCCATCTCTCCGCTGTTTACCCGATAATGCCCTTTAACCTTAATTGTCTCGAATCCCCCCTTTGTATTGACAAACTGCCAGGGAGCACCTTTCAGCGCACTTACTGTTGTAATGCAGGGTAATTCTTCAAATTGTCGGATATGAGAAGGAGTACCATAACGCTGAATAATGGAGGGGGCTGCCACAACAGTACAAGGGATAGTCACCAGATGGCGGGCTATGTAGTCACTGTCATCCATCTGACCACGGTTAATAATGATGGCTAAATCCAGATCGTCTCGCAGGGATTCGAAACCTGACAAATTGGTGACACAGCTGATCTCCAGGTCGGGGTACTGGCAGGCGAAATCGGCAATAACAGAGCCCAGCAATGCAGGGCCTATTTCATTGGGAATGCAGATACGTAATGGACCCTTGAGTTGCATTTGCCGCAACGTTAATTCTGTCTCAGTTTGCTCAAGCGCCTCCAGTAATGGCTTCGTTCGGATATAGAGTAACTGCCCTGCTTGAGTGAGTTTCATATGTCGGGTGCTGCGCTCAATGAGCTGAAGATTCAGTTTTTTTTCTAACTGAGAAATACAACGACTAACATTTGATGTCGGCATTTCAAGAACTTTCGATGCCCAACAAAACTTTCTCTTTCAACCACAGCAATGAACACTTTCAGTGTATTAAAATCAAGAGCCGAACGCATCAACTGTCCCACATATGATAATAATGATTGCCATTTTTACCATATAATCAACACCATTGATAGCGGTTAAACTCAGGATATCTTTTATCTATAGGTTGCTTGCTATGCCACTGGTCACACAGACGTTTAATCATAAAGCCCTCATGCGGATAGCTATTGTAATGGCTTTTATCCAGTTCACTAATGCGCTGGAATATATGGCGATAACGCCTGTTTTTGCTTTTATGGCAGACGGATTTTCGGTTCCCGTATCATTTTCTGGCTATGTCTCTGGTATGTACACACTGGGCGCCGTCCTTTCCGGAATTTTTGCTTTTTATTGGATCGACCGATTTAATAAAAAACAATTCTTGATTAAGAATATGGTGCTGCTGGGAACACTAACATTTTTGTCCACACTCACTACTCATTTTGACATTCTTCTGGCACTACGATTTTGCGCAGGATTGGTTGGTGGTACAACAATGGGGGTGGGTACGAGTATTTTGATAAATTATGCCCCGGCAAACTTACGTGGAAAAATGCTGGCAACGGTGATTGCATCATTTTCGATGGTAAGTATCGTCGGAATGCCAGCTGTATTATTTTTGTGCACACACTATGGTTGGCAAAGTGCGCTGTGGTTAATCAGCGCACTTTGCCTGTTATCTTTACCATTGATAGTATTTATTATTCCCAAGGATACGGCCATATCAGGCGTGAAGGCCAACCTGTCTATTGATACTCAAACCTTACTTTTCGCCTCTTGTGCTGCATTGGTACAATTTAGTCCAATGCTGATTATTCCCATTTTAACTCCATTAATGACGCAGTTTATGGGAGCACAACAAAACCTGTTACCCTTATTGTTCTTGAGCGGAGGGATTGCAGGTTATCTGTCTACAAAAATAACAGGTGTTCTAACATTGCATTTATCTGCCCTGATGTTAGCAACCATTTCAACCCTGCTCTTTGTAGCAAGTTTGCTGATTCCTGCGATGGGCTATCATAATGCAGCTCTATTTATAATCTTATTTCTTGGAGCTTCATATAGCCGACTTGTTTCCGCTTCGTCAGTTGCTGTCCTGTATCCTGAGGATGAAAAAAGAGCCAGTTTTTCTTCACTGCAGACAGCAATTATGTATCTGATAACAACTCTCGCATTCTTTCTGTCTTCCTTATTACTACCGGAACAGGGGATAACAACGCAAAATCTAAACAGACTTTTGGTTATCAGTGCATTAGCCGCATCTGGATTTCCCATAATGGTCATAATACTTCAAAAGAAACTGGTTAAACGTACTATCTAGACTGACCTCCTCATTATTGATTAGCATAACGCCCGCTCTGTGCCATAAAAATGCCAGATCAAGCCTGAGCTAATACTCTGTATATTCCGCTCCAATGAATATCGGGCCCAAGGCCCGATATTTAACGTTTGTATATATTAGTCAATAACAAAACAATGCCCACTTTACTTCATCGTCGGAATAAACTTCGCCAGATTTTTAATATCTTCATCCGTCAGACGTTTTTTAACCTGATTCCCGGCCCCTTTCACATCGCCATTGCGCCGCTCTGTCAACGCCTCAACAATCTGTTGTTCTTTCAGGCTGATTAGTGGTCGAGCCTTATTGAGAGCCGTTTTTTCGCCCTTCTTGCCATGGCAGGAAGCACAGTTCATGTTATAAAATTTCTGTTCTGGTTGCGCCGCTATTGCCGGACATACCCAGCCGAACAACAGCAACATTAGCCCCAAATAACCCGTTTTCATCCGCGACGTTATCCCTTAGCTTTCTGGAAAATAGCTTTTAGCTGAGGCTCATGCATCATCCCGACATATTGACCCTGTAATGTTCCTTGTGGGTCTATCAAAAACGATGTTGGCGTACCAATCACCTGATAGCGCTCCTGAGTAATCGCCAGTTGATCGCGTACGTTAGGGAATGAAACCTTCATATCCGTCAATAACGCTTGAATATTGGCATCTTCTTTATCGGTATTAATACCAACCACCACGATGTTATCCCGATATTCCTGACTCAGCTTCTCCAGCGTTGGCATCTCTGCCAGACAACCACCACAGTTGGAAGCCCAGAAATTCAGGTAAACATATTTTCCTTTCCACTGTTCCAGTGAGGCTTTATTACCGGATAAATCATAAGCTGCCAGCGTAGGTGCCTGAGTGCCAATCTTAGCCTTTTCTTCTTTACACCCTGTCAGCAACAATGCTGCACCGATAAGCAGCAGTACGCCTGATTTAGCTATGTTAAACCGCATTTTCCACCTCGCGATTATTCACTTCTTCACTCAGGTATTTCCCATGCTGTAATCGAACAATACGATCGGCAAAACGGCCCAACTCTGGGTTATGGGTTACCATCACAATGGTTCGCCCTTGCTTATGTAAATCTGTCAGTAAACCTAAAACCAGCTGTTCGTTCTGTTCATCCAGATTTCCCGTTGGTTCATCGGCAAAAATCACCGGAGGTTCATTAACCAATGCACGGGCAATACATACACGCTGTTGTTCACCACCAGAAAGCTGGCTGGGCAAGTGGTCAAAGCGATGGTCTAATCCTACCTGTTCCAACACCTTACGTGCCGCCTTCTCATCAACCACGCTATGGTAATGCTGAGCCAGCATCACATTTTCCAGTGCGGTAAGAAATGGAATCAGGTGAAACTGCTGAAACACCAGACCAATCTTATCCGAGCGAAACGCCCGACGGCCTTCTTCATCCAGCGCTGCGGCGTCTGTACCATCAAGTAACACCTGACCCTCACTGGCGGTATCCAGACAGGTCAAAATATTCATCAGCGTAGTTTTGCCTGAGCCTGACGCACCCATAATGGCGATAAACTCTCCGCGTTTAATCTGCAGATTAATATCATCCAGTGCGACAACCTGGCCAAACCGCTTATACAAATGGCGGGTTTCAATCACCCATGGTGAGGAATTCTGACTAACTGATTGCGTCACCGTTACTCTCCTTTTAGAACTTTAGCCGGTTCAATCTTCACGGCGCGATAAGTCGGTAAAACGGCTGCGATTAAAGCAACCAATAATGAAAGGATAAAGGTTAATGGAATAACCTGAACGCGTAGATCGATAGAGGCAGAGAACACCGTTTGCCCCAGAATTTGCGCCAGAATATAACCAATGACGATACCGGCAATAATGGCAAACAGCGCGATAATCAGGGTTTCCGCCATAATCTGACGTACAATATCTCGCCCTTTAGCACCCAGGGCTTTTTGCAATGCAAACTCTTTTGAGCGCTCGCTGACAATCGCCATTAGCGTGGTGTTTACGCACAGGGTCGACAGTACCAAAATCACCAGAGAGACAAGCCCCATCAATCCTTTAATCTTATCCAGTACCTGACCTTCACTGGCCGATACTTTACGAATAGGTCGAATTTCCAGATCCGGATAACGTTGCTGTAACTGTTGAGCAAAGGCATCAACCTGTCCGGCTTCGTTACTTACGCTCAATAAACCATGACTGATAACGTCGGGCTGTTTCAGCCAGCTTTGGGCTAAAGGCAGATTGATAATCAGCACATTATCCGTCGCGTCACCAGACTCAACAATTCCTCTGATCTGTAGTGATTTTTTCTGATCGCCATCAACCAATACCAGAGAATCACCAACTTTCAGCTCCAGACGATTCGCCAACTTGTAGCCAATCATTGCTTTGCGATCGTCAAAGCTAACGCTAAGCCAGCTACCGGTAACCTGCCAGTAAGGTACGATTTGTTTAAGTGACTCAAACCTGACGCCCATTACCACTACTTTTTCCAGCTCGGTACGCGCCATTCCGTACAGATAAGGGCTTTCAGCTCCAATTAGTCCCTTGGGAGCCTGTTCGATAATCTGTTGATAATCGTTTAACGGTAAGGTATTTCCATGACCGGGGCCAATATAGAAATTAGCGCCGAAGGTGCGCAATTCCTGGCTCATCTTGGTATTAATATCGAAATAGACCGCAGACATTGCCGTCACAATCGCAGCACCCACCGCCAGTGCAGCAAAGATCACTACCACCCGCTGCATTCTTAGCTTCAGCGCACGTAATACCAGGCGCCAAAACATATTTTGAGAATGATTAGCGCCCATACAGTACCTCCACCGGATACAGATGAGCGATGCGGCGCGCCGGGAACCAGGTACCCGCCAGCGCGATTAATACTGACAACACTAAAACACAAGGCACAACAATCCAGGCAAAACTTAATGGCGCATCAAATAACATCAGGCCAATTCCTTTTGCTAATCCCCATCCGGCGATACAACCCAGCAACCCGCCAATGACACCACTCATTGCCGCCTCCAAATAGAACAGCATCATAATTTGCCACTGTCTTGCACCCAAAGCCTTCATTAACCCAATCTCTTTGGTGCGTTCCATAATGTTACTGGTCATCAGAGATGCGATACCCATTGCCGATGCCAGCAATGCCGCCAGTGTCACTACCGCTAACAACAGTTGAATCTTCTCGATCACAATTCCTTCTGAAGCGGCTACCTGCCAGATTGGCCGTACGCCAGAACCTGAAATAGCCTCTTCCAGTTGATGAGCAATTGAGGAAACATAAGCGGTGCAGTACCACAAGTCGTATTCTTCAGCATCCAGTGACTCCAAATCAGCCCGTGCTTTCCGTGACAGCTCATTTTCAGGCACCGTTAATGCCGACACCCGAATGGCCTGTACTTTCCCCTGAAGCCCTAATAGTTCCTGAACCTGAGCCAGAGGCAATACCAGTTGCTGTTCTTCATCACCACCGCTGGCCAGAATACCGCTGATAGTGACATTCAATGTGGCCTTTGCACCCTTGAGCGTGACGTTGTCACCTAATTTCCAACCGGTTTGTTGCGCTAATTGCTGACCTAACAGTGCCTGATGCTTTTCACCGGTTTCATCAGGCCATTCACCTGAAACCTGCCAATAGGTACTGATAACTTTCTGGCCAGTGTGATAATTCTCTTCATCCGGCACATCGACTTTTTGCTCAAAGAAGGTTCCTAAAACGGGAATAGTTTTTCCCTGAACCTCCACTTCACCACTCAACAGTGGCGCAAAGCCCATAATATTATTGCGCCAGAAGATATCCTTAATATTAGGCAGCTCAGCCTGATCGAGAAAATCCTGTCCTGCCAGTGGATTACTCTTTTCACCAAACAATGACGGTAAAGTAGCCTGTCCTGCGGGCTCAATCAGAATGTTGGCACCGTAGGATTTCATCTCCCGCGCCATTTTATCGCCAATATCTATCGATACCGCCAGCAAAGCCGAAACCAGCCCTGCCGCCAAAAAGATCGTCATCACCGCCAATAACTTTTTACGGATATTTCGCGACCATGACTGTCGTAACATAAGCCACAGCATGGTTATTGTTCCTCCTTCACGAACTTCTCAGGGTTGTCCCTGAAGGCTTCATAATTTGCCGCCGTAGAGAAGAAGTAGGTTTTTCCGGCAAAGGTATAGCGATGTTCTGCTTTGGTATTGGTCAATTTACTGCCATCAACCGGATCGGTCACTTCCAGCGTCACAATGGTAGAAAAGTAATTCAAACCGCTCTCCAACGATTTCTTACTGATGGTCAACTCCGTATCGTTCATCTCCCATTCATCAATCGGTACCGGATTACAGCCGCCGGGTTTACCAATTGAAGGTATAAAGATGCGAACATCACAGGCAACACAGATAACCTGATTACCTTCCATAACATATCCCTGATCGCCGCACAGCAAGCAGGCATCAAATACCACGCCTAAACGTAACTTATCCGGATAACGATTTATGACAAAGAAACGTACCGCTTTACCATCTTCGGCCACCCAGACGAAACGATGTAATTTACCGTCTCTTACCTGCTCAACAGGAATATGCACTAAACCATCACTGGCCAGGGTTACCGGCAGCGCTTCAGAAAGTCTTGGCGGTTGAGAAGCAACTTTATCCCAATACAGCTGAGCGCCTGCCGTCAACAGCGCTAATAGCAAGGTGATAACAAAAATGCGGCGGGAATCCTGATATTGTGCCACCGCTTTTCGATGTTCAATAGGACGTGGCTCTGCCCGGGCGATAGAACGAGGCAGTACCACTTTGATTAAATAAATAACGCCGCTTAGCAACAGCACGCCTGCACATACATAGCTATTCAGATTATTGACATTAGTCACTTTTGCTACATAGCTGAGTAAGGATTTGGTTAACTCAACTACCTGTAGCTTCATCAAGACCAGCATCAGCTCGCCAGACAGCGGCGCTAACAGCAACAATGATAAAACAATCAGTAACGGCCAACGTAAATAACGCAACTGGCGCATACAAAACGTCATTAATGCACCAGAAAATGCCACCAGGATTAATCCCGCAACTACTGAACTAATATTCAACAATAAATCAGTATTGATAACATTAGTGGCAGTAATCGCGCTAAGGTTTGGTGTTTGCCCCCAACGCAGTGCGGCAACAAACAATAAAACTAACTGCCAGAAGTAACCTACTTTTGACGATGATATCAGTTGGCTTAGCAAAAACAGCAGTATCAGCGCCAGTTGCAATGCGGTAAAAAACAGCACCCATTGTTGAGATGTCGGAAGATTAATACCGGTTGCCGTTCCGGCAAAAAATCCCAGCAGGCTTAACCAGATTAGTGGACGAACATGAGGTGTTTTACGTAAAGACCAGCTAAGCCCCAGTAACAAGGCGGTTGGCAGAAATGATTGCAATACCGAAACCAGAAAATAACTCATCATCGACTTGTACCCCGCTCACAGACAGAACCGGAGCGGCAATGTATTCAGAATTTATTATTGGTTTTATAGGCTATCACCTTCCCATAAAACCAATAACACAGAAATATCAAAACAACCGCCGGGTAAGCCAATTCACTCACCCGGCGAGGCTGGACTTAGTTCAGACCGACATATTTAAAGTCGAAGCTAACATCAAACGGTTTCCACCAACGACCAACACCGGTTTCGCTATCGGTGTGACGATGTAAGCCCGCTTTTGATGGTGGTTCAATGTGGTAAGTCACTTTATAGTTACCTACGCCCATCATTTTGATATTGGCACCGTAGTGAGGACCATCGCCCGCTACCATTGGCATGAAGGTACCTTCCTGCTTTTCACCGGTATCGGTGTTCACCAGGGTGTAAGCGATGGTCAGGTATGGCATCCACTCTCCGGCACCAAAACCATTCTTGTTACCTTCAACTGAATGGATATCAGCTTCCAGATGAATATCGGCTTTAGCTGCTGGGATACCCATACCGCGAGGCTCCATGTCGATCGGCTGTAAATAAACTGCAGCGATCTCCATTTCATTCATTTTGACAGGTTCACCGGCTGGATACTCTTTAAAAGCAAACGCTGCAGGCGCAGTAAACAGACTCGCAACCAGCACACCAGTAACTAATGTTTTATTCATTGCCATCTTTTTTCCATCCTCTTTATTATCAATATTGATATTGCCGCTTCACCACGGCATTAAGATCAAACGCAAAGCAACGATCAAAGCTTCCTGTTATGCATTCGCCGCTGTCGCAGACGAATTTTTTTTCATCACCCAAAGCGCAATCAAAGCAGCAATAATCAGTACTACCTGCGGGGCAAGGGTTTCTATATAGGGGTAAATCCCCAGCCAGGATATTTCAGGCATTCCTGACAACAACGTAGGCTCAAACAGTTTTCCTTCGATCAACTCCAGAACACCTTTGCCTGCGAAAACAAATGCCATCAGATACATAAAGCTACCGGTAAACATGAAGAATGGTTTTAGCGGTAACTTCACTACGGTAAAACGCATGATCAGATAGGCAATCAGTAAAATGACACAGCCAATAACAAAACCGGCCAGAATAGAAAGATGTCCGCTGACAGAGGTGGAATCCCCCATCAGAGCAAAATAGAACAGAACGGTTTCAGCCCCTTCGCGGTATACCGCCAGGAAACAGGTTAACCAGAGACCAACCACCGAACCGGTACTTAACGACTGGGAAAGCTTACCTTCTAAGTAGGCTTTCCAGTGACGAGCTTCCACTTTAGACAGTAACCAATAACTCATGGAGAACAGCATCACCACCGCTATCAGCATGGTTACCCCTTCCAGTAACTCGCGGCTGGCGCCGGAGTTAGAGAATAACCACTGGAACAGCACTGCAGTTATTACACTGGCAACCAGTGCTACATAAACTGACTGACGAATTAACGGCAGTTTGTCGTGGTGATTGTTCTTCACCAGATAAGCGACAATCGCCGCGACAATCAGTAATGCTTCCAAACCTTCGCGTACGATAATCAACAGGCTGTAAACCAACAGGCTCCAGCTGGTTTGACCGCCGGTTCCCAACATTTCTACTGCGGCATTTAAATCCTGCTGCAATGCCTGCGACTGTTGCTGTATCGACTCAACCGGCTGCCCGGCTTTAATCTGGCTCACCATGCGGGTGAAATAACCTTCGATTTTGGTTTTAAAGGCAGAATCGCGGGAACCGATCTTATTCTCCATTCCACTGGCTTCAAACAGGTCAAAGTAGGCGTCCTGAATAGCCATCATCGCCCCTTTACCATCACCAGAGCTATACTGTTCCAAAGCCGCATTAACTGCTTTATCGATATCTGTCACCACTTTCTGCCAGTCGGCATCCGGCGTTGTATCCTCAATAGCTCCATTGGTTGCAGCTACGGCTTGTTGAGAATCACGCGTAGTCGGTAATCCGGGAAGAAGATCTTCAAGATCCTGTAATAAGGTGGTGATGCGATAGCTGACTTCATTCATTTGATCCGCTTCGCCACTGATTTTAATCAGCTCATTAAACTGGCGATTTATCTCCCCAGCCTGCTGAGAAGAACGGTTCTGGCGAACAGACATCTCCATTTCGGAGTTTTTAAATCCATCATATTGAGCTTTTTGCACCCGAATACGTGCTTCTGCATAGTTGTTCTGTTGATACAACGTAATAGCTTCAGCCAGCAAATCATCAATGGTTTTAAAACTTTGCTGCCAGTAAGGCGCTATTTGATCGTTATCGTAGGTGCCGTGCTGCTGTTCTGCGGTCAACTGATGACCATCTGCCAGAACCGGTAATACGCTATCCAGTTCCCCTTTCAGCCAGTTAATTTTTTCATCAACTTCGCTTTGCGGTTTACTGTCACCAATCATCTTTCTGATTTCGCCAAAAGCCGCTTCCATCTGGTAGCTTTTTTGTGCGGAGATATTGATACGAATTGGCCCTTCCAGATTTTCAAATACTTCAAAGTAAGCCATCTGGACTTCGGTACGCGCATCAGCAATTTGCTGCTGTTGGTAGAGTTGAGAAGTTTTATCTAAGCGCTGGCGAATATCATCCGTCAACTGCTTATAATCGGTATCCGCGACAACAACAGCGCTAAGCGCCAGCCATCCAATGCAGAGCAACAAAGCTTTCTGAATAATACGCATAATTATGATACATATTCTCACAATGATATTTATTCTCATTATACGTAGTTAATTAATATAATAAACCTGATCTCTATCAAACTATGGGAAAAGCAGAGACAGATATCTCTGATTTAGAATCATTGTTCAAAATACCTGATTCATCAGTACCTGAGCAAAAAATAGTCGCTAATACATAGGTTCTCCCCCGTTCTGTAGACAGAGGAAAGATTTGGCTCCATTTTAGTGATTGGCTAAATTGGTCTAAACTGCACCTGTCAATTATACTAGGCTTATAGTTTTTTGAACTGGCAGTCTCAAAAACAGCCAAAAAATGACCATAATGTTAAATAATCATCAATATTTATCGAAATAAGCGCATCAATTTAGTATTTACACGCGTGATGAGGTCATAAATCAGGTCAAATAACCGTATATTTCTTTTTTTTAACTAAATTTTTAGGTTTGAGGTTAAAAAATCATCAAATTGATATTTCTGTAATAACAGAAAAGTTGCTGATGTGACAAAAACTCAATTTATTCATTATTGAAATCATATTGTTATTGATTTTTTGTCGTTATGCTCACAACTCTTGTACCGACTTTTGTTCAAGCCTTACCTATTAGGCGAAAAACTGTTAAAATTGACACATATCAAATAAAGTAGAGTTAAATTATATGATTCCGGAAAAGCGAACAATTCGGCGCATACAATCAGGCGGATGTGCAATTCACTGTCAGGATTGCTGTATCAGCCCGTTATGCATTCCTTTTACGCTGAATGAGCATGAACTGAATCAGCTCGACAATATTATTGAGCGTAAAAAGCCGATTCAGAAAGGTCAGGCGCTGTTTAAAGCGGGTGACGATCTGAAATCTCTGTATGCGATTCGTTCCGGTACCATAAAAAGTTATACCATTACTGAACAAGGTGATGAGCAGATCACCGGTTTCCATTTGGCGGGTGACTTAGTGGGTTTTGATGCCATCGGTAATCATATGCACCCAAGTTTTGCTCAGGCGCTCGAAACGTCGATGGTATGCGAAATTCCTTATGAAGTGTTGGATGACCTGTCGGGCAAAATGCCAAGCCTGCGCCAGCAAATCATGCGGTTAATGAGCGGTGAAATTAAAGGCGATCAGGATATGATCCTGCTGCTGTCGAAGAAAAACGCGGAAGAACGTCTGGCTGCATTTATCTATAATCTCTCCCGTCGTTTTGCACAGCGCGGTTTTTCTCCAAGAGAGTTTCGCCTGACCATGACTCGCGGTGATATTGGTAACTATCTGGGCCTGACGGTTGAAACTATCAGTCGTTTACTGGGTAGATTCCAAAAAAGCGAAATCCTGAGCGTCAAAGGTAAATATATTACTATTCAGGATATCGATACCCTGGCCGAGCTGGCTGGTCAAAATCAAAGCGAATAATCACCGTCGGATCAAGATTTTACCTAAATCTTGATCCGAGTCCCGTTCCTCTCCTGTTCTGTTCCCGTTATATGGTTTATCTTTAACTATACTTTAGGTATTTAACGGGAGGCGCTCATGGCACACTATCAAAATCTTCTTGTCGCAATCGATCCGGATGAAGAGGATCAAGCGGCCCTACGGCGCGCCGTCTATCTTGTTCGCCGTAACGGCGGGAAAATTAAGGCATTTCTGCCTATTTTTGATTTCTCTTACGAAGTAACCAGTCTGCTCTCTCAGGATGAGCGTATGGCGATGCGCCAAAGCGCTATCGATCAGCGCGTGGCCTGGATACGTCAGTTAAGCCATTACTATCTGGAATCTGGCGTTAACATCGAAATTAAGGTGGTCTGGCATAAACGCTACCATGAAGCGGTGATTGAAGAAATTATTGAGCATGACCATGACCTGCTACTTAAAGCGGCTCACCAACACGATATACTGGAATCAGTAATTTTCACCCCGCTGGACTGGCATCTGTTGCGTAAAGCACCGTGTGCCGTTTGGATGGTAAAAGATCAACCTTGGCCAGAACATGGTAGAGCGCTGGTTTCGGTTAACCTCTCCAGTGAAGAAGATTTCCACGATGAGTTAAACCGTAAACTGGTGAGAGAATCTTTGGAACTGGCAGCCTTTGCTGACAGTACTGAAGTTCATCTGGTCAGTGCGTACCCTTCCACATCAATCAATATTGCGATTGAGTTACCAGAGTTTGATCCTACGGTTTACAACAATGCCATTCGTGGTCAGTTCCTGGTGGCAATGAAAGCATTGCGTCAGGAGTTTGGTATTCCGGAAGAGTTAACCCACGTAGAGAAAGGCATGCCGGAAGATGTTATTCCTGCCGTGGCAGAACAGATTCATGCGGGTATTGTAGTGTTAGGTACCGTTGGCAGAACCGGTCTCTCAGCTGCCTTTATCGGTAATACCGCAGAACGTGTGATCGGACATCTGAAATGTGACCTTCTGGCGGTAAAACCAGACGATACATCAGAACACGACGATCATGATGATGAAGATTAGTCGAGCTTGAATTATTAAAAAGAGCCGCGATTGCGGCCCTGAGACTGAGCCAGACGATTTTATTTTATGTTTTAATATAGCCAATCGGAGGGAGAGATTGCCGTTGGGGCCGTAGCAGCTTTAGCTGCCGGAGCGCCCCTAGGGAATCTAGGCCCGGAGCACTCCGGCAGCTAAGTACAGATGGTCTTCTGGCCGAGCACAAAGGCGATATGAATAATATCGGTTTTACGGCCGGAAGATGCACAGTTACTAATTTATTAAGTTTGTCAGCAGTCATCAAACAAAGGGCCGCAATTGCGGCCCTTTGATTTGCTTATTTCAATGAAACTTATAGAGCACGCAGGATCTTATCTACGCTTTCTTTAGCATCACCAAACAGCATCTGGGTATTTTCTTTGAAGAACAGTGGGTTTTGAACGCCAGCATAACCGGTATTCATAGAACGTTTGAATACGATAACGTTCTGCGCTTTCCACACTTCAAGTACTGGCATACCTGCGATAGGACTGCGAGGGTCTTCCATCGCCGCCGGGTTAACCGTGTCGTTGGCACCAATGACTAATACGGTATCGGTATCCGGGAAATCTTCGTTGATTTCATCCATCTCCAGTACGATGTCATAAGGTACTTTCGCTTCCGCCAGTAATACGTTCATATGGCCAGGTAAACGACCGGCAACCGGGTGAATACCAAAACGAACTTTAATACCGCGTTCACGCAACTTAGCTGTAATATCCGCAACCGGATATTGTGCCTGTGCAACAGCCATACCGTATCCCGGGGTGATGATAACAGAGCTGGAATTCTTCAGCAGTTCTGCCACTTCTTCCGCCGTAGTTTCACGGTGTTCGCCAACTTCTTCATCTTCACCAGTAGAGGAACCATCGGTACCAAATCCACCGGCAATAACGCTGATGAATGAGCGGTTCATCGCTTTACACATAATGTAAGACAGAATCGCACCGGAAGAACCAACCAGCGCACCAGTTACGATCAGCAGATCGTTGCTTAACATGAAGCCCGCTGCTGCCGCTGCCCAACCAGAGTAGGAGTTCAGCATCGAAACCACTACCGGCATATCCGCACCGCCGATAGAAGCCACCAGATGCCAACCAAATGCAAATGCAATCAGCGTCATTACCAGTAATGCAAACACCTGGAATCCGGTGCTATCGCTGTTAACGAACATAATCATCAACACAAATGAAACCAATACCGCAGCCAGATTCAGCTTATGGCGGTGAGGTAACATCATTGGTTTAGATGAAATAATGCCGCGTAACTTACCAAATGCCACAACTGAACCGGTAAAGGTGACTGCACCGATGAAGATTCCGAGGAATACTTCAACGTTGTGAATGTTTAGCACCACTTGCAGTTCGTGTGCCGGTACGCCTTCCATATGTGGGCCAACAATATAGCTGTTAAAACCAACTAATACCGCTGCCAGGCCGACGAAGCTGTGCAAAATAGCAACCAGCTCCGGCATTTCGGTCATCTCAACTTTTCTGGCGAGATAAATACCGATAGCGCCACCGATGATCATCGCCATAATAATCCAGCCCACATTACTTGAGTAAGGCCCGAAAATCGTGGCGATTAAGGCAATTGCCATTCCCAGTACGCCAAAGGTATTACCCATTCTTGACGTTTCATGCTTGGATAAACCAGCAAGACTGAAAATAAATAGAACCGCGGCAACAATATATGCGGCAGTAACTAATCCTCCAGACATATTTGTTACTCCTTAGTTCTTCCGGAACATTTTCAGCATGCGCTGGGTGACGGTGAATCCACCAAAGATATTAATACTGGCAATCAGTACCGCGATAAATGAGAAGAATGTTACCCATCCACCATGACCGATCTGCAACAGTGCCCCGACCACAATAATGCCGGATATAGCATTAGTTACGGACATTAACGGGGTATGTAGCGCATGACTTACGTTCCACACCACGTAATAACCAACCACACATGCCAGTGCGAAAACGGTAAAGTGGGAGAGGAAAGAAGCCGGTGCAACGCTGGCCAACCAACCGAACAGGATGATGGCTAACGCCAGTAAAGCATATTTTTTCACTGGTGAAGACGGTGTCGCCTCAGCTTTGGCTGCCATCACATCAGCAACTTTTGGCTTTTGAGGTTGAGCTGAAACTTTGATTGGTGGCGCAGGCCAGGTGATTTCACCGGTTTTTACTACCGTAACACCGCGAATCACATCATCTTCAAAGTTAATATCCAGCTCGCCGTCCTTCTCTTTGCACAGCAGCTTTAACAGGTTAACCAGGTTGGTACCATAAAGCTGAGAAGATTGGGTTGGTAAACGGCTTGGCAGGTCGGTATAACCGATAATTTTTACGCCGTTTGGTGTTTCAGTAATCTGATCCGCTACGGTCAGATCGCAGTTACCACCGTTTTGAGCCGCCAGGTCAACGATCACACTGCCCGGCTTCATGGATTCAACCATAGCGGTAGTAATCAGTTTTGGTGCTGGTTTGCCAGGAATCAATGCGGTAGTAACAATAATGTCCACATCTTTAGCCTGAGCAGCAAACAGCTCCATTTCGGCTTTGATAAAGGCTTCAGACATGACTTTAGCGTAGCCATCGCCACTGCCCGCTTCTTCCTCAAAATCTAATTCAAGGAATTCAGCGCCCATACTTTGAACCTGTTCTTTTACTTCAGGACGGGTATCAAATGCGCGGACAATCGCTCCCAGACTGCCAGCAGCGCCGATAGCTGCCAGACCGGCAACGCCTGCCCCTATCACCATCACTTTTGCCGGAGGAACTTTACCTGCGGCAGTAATTTGTCCCGTAAAGAAACGACCAAACTCATGTGCAGCTTCAACAATCGCACGATAACCAGCGATGTTAGCCATTGAGCTTAGCGCATCCATTGACTGAGCACGTGAAATGCGAGGTACCGAATCCATTGCCAGTACGGTAACTTTTTTGTCGGCCAGTTTCTGCATCAATTCCGGATTTTGCGCAGGCCAGATAAAGCTGACCAGCGTAGTGCCTTCACGAAGCAATTCGATTTCAAACTCTTCTGGCGCATTAACTTTCAAAATAATATCTGACTGCCAGACATCATCTGTTGAGACAATCGTTGCCGCGGCAGCTTCATAAGCTGAGTCCTCAAAGCTGGCAAGTTTACCTGCTCCTTGTTCTATGGCTACAGTGAAGCCTAACTTGATTAACTGCTCAACCGTTTTCGGTGTTGCAGCAACCCGGGCTTCATTGGCCAACCGCTCTCTTGGTACACCAATTCGCATAATATTCCCTTTCATCTGTCGTGGATGATAAGTGTATTGTTAAACCTTACTTATTTATTACATTATTGAGCCGAGAACACTGGATTTGCGTAATAACCACAAAACGATAATTACCCCGGTTAATTCAGCTGCCTATAACCTACTGAAAATATACTCGACGATCCACCGTTCTCTCTCTTTATGCGCAAGTTTTTTATCTGATTGTTATCAAAGTAGTGTAAATCAGCCTGATTTCTGGCTAACCTAGTTATAACTTGGAATGATAAAAAATGCTAAAGCATCCCTGTAATTCCATGACATAATCGCTTACCCTGTCGGTACTGATTTATGCATACGTTAACAAATGTTAATAATTAAGGCGTAAAGGATCCTTTTATGAAGCTGAAGACAACGCTAATTACTACAGCCCTGCTTTCCAGCCTGGCTTTTTCTGTGTTTGCTGCCGAAGAACTCACCCCTGAAAAGGCTGATTCATTAGCACCTTTTGACAGAATCACTTTTTCTGGTCGTTACGATAGTATCTACGACGCCAACAAAGCAGCATCAAAACAAGCGGATAAGCGTGGTGCATCAGCATTCTTTGTTCGTGATATTAGTGAAGTTAATAACGGCAGTAACTCACGTGTTACCGTTGACCTGTACCATACCGATGCTAAACCAGCGGTTGAGGAAGTAAAATATCGGGAATATAACGGCGTACGTGAATTACCTCGCGACGAAGCCAGCAAATTAGAACCTTTTGATACCGTTTCTATTCGCGGCAACTTCCCTCTTCAGGACGATATCAACAGCACTATTGGTAAGCTTGCCAGTGAAAAAGGGGCTTACTCTTTTTTCATCGTCAGACAAATTGATGCTAACCGTGGTGCTAACCAATACATAACCGCGTTTATCTATAAGAAAGATGCTCCTGAACGTAAAGTTCAAACTCAGGATGACCCAATTCCGGCTGATTCAGAAGCAGGTAAAGCTGCGCTGGCCGCGGGTGGTGCAGCGGCGGCTGAAGTTGAGATTCCAAACGTGGCGTCTTCCACCTCTTTCAGTACTGATGTTGGCCGTTTCTTTGAAACCCAGACCAGCTCAGAAGGTTCTCGTTATACCGTGACGCTTAAAGATGGCACTAAAGTTCAGATGCTAAACAACGCCACGGCGATGAAAATGACACCGTTTGATAGCGTTACCTTTACGGATAACTTCAGCAACTCGGTTGAAATGTACGAACAAGTTGCTAAACGCGCTGCGGCAAAAGGTGGTAAATATTTCCACGTAACCCGCGAGTGGCAAAAAGGCAGTGGCAACACCACCGTAACAGCTGATATCTTCAAATAAATCATACTGTTAAAAATTTTAAGGGCGATAATCTATCGCCCTTTTTTATCTCTGTTATTTCCCCCTAAATACACCATCTTTTTTCAGTGCATTAATCCATTGCAACGTTGGTCATCGCTACGTAGAATCAGCAAAATTTTTTAGCCAATCTGTGGCGGCACATGTGTTGTAGCTCGACAGGCTAATTTGAACGTTCTTTATCAGGTATCTGACGTTGGAAAAAAAACTCGGCCTTACCACGCTGACCGCGCTGGTGTTAAGTTCTATGCTCGGCGCTGGTATATTCAGCCTTCCGCAAAATATGGCTGAAGTAGCTAGCCCGGCGGCGCTACTAATAGGTTGGGCCATCACCGGTACCGGTATTCTGTTTCTGGCTTTTGCCCTGTTACTGCTAACCCGTATTCGCCCCGACCTGGACGGAGGTATATTTACCTACGCCAAAGAAGGCTTTGGTGAACTGATTGGTTTCTGCTCGGCCTGGGGTTACTGGATTTGCGCCGTGGTAGCCAACCTCTCCTATTTGGTGATTGTATTTGCTGCACTGAGCTTCTTTACTGACTCTCCTGACCATGTTGTTTTTGGTGAGGGTAATACCTGGCAGGCTATGCTGGGCGCTTCCGTGCTGTTATGGATAGTTCATGGCTTAATATTACGTGGCGTACAAACTGCAGCCTTAATTAATCTGATAGCTACACTGGCTAAGTTGATCCCTATTGCCTTATTCATCATTCTGGCAACACTGGCTTTCAATATTGATGTTTTCAAACTCGATTTCACCGGCGTCAATCTTGGTCAGCCGGTTTGGGAGCAGGTAAAAAGCACCATGTTGATCACCCTGTGGGTGTTTATCGGGATTGAAGGTGCGGTGGTGGTTTCCGGTCGGGCGAAGCATAAAGCCGATGTAGGACGTGCGACCGTTTTGGCAGTTTTAATGGCATTGTGTGTTTATCTGCTGATCACGTTGTTATCGCTGGGTGTCGTACCCCGCGTTGAGCTGGCAGGAATGCGTAACCCATCCATGTCTGGCGTAATGGTTATGCTTATGGGGCCAATTGGCGAAATTGTTATTGCCGCAGGCTTAATTATTTCGGTGTGTGCAGCCTATCTGAGCTGGACGATTATGGCGGCTGAAGTTCCATTTTTAGCTGCCCAACATGGTGCCTTTCCCCATGCCTTTATTCACCAGAACCATAAAGGTGCCCCTTCGGCATCACTGTGGTTCACCAACGGCATTATCCAGCTCAGTCTGCTGTTAATCTGGCTGACGGGAAGTAACTACAACACTCTGTTGATCATCGCTTCAGAGATGATTCTGATCCCCTATTTTCTGGTTGGCGCATTTCTACTGAAAGAGGCGATTCGCCGCAAAAGCATGAAACTGGGGCTAACCGCTGCCGGAGCCAGCATCTATGGTCTGTGGTTAATCTACGCTTCCGGTCTGGAAAATCTGTTTATGTCAGTGGTGCTGTATGCACCGGGTATTTTAGTGTTTATCTATGCTCGCTATGCAGCAATAAATAAGAAGAAACCGCTGAACATAACTGAGCGCGCTATTATTGTTTTGTTGTTTGTTTTGCTGGCACCAGCGTTGTGGATGACGTTGTCATAGAGATTGAGTGAGTTGAGTATTGAGTCAATTTCGGCTACTCAGTACAGATTACAAATAAACTAGATTAATCAGCAACAGAGAATATTCCGGCCGTAAAAGCTATGTGCACTCATGACTTTAGTGCCCGGCCGGAAGACAATCTGTACTCATATTCAGTGTGCGTCGGGCCTAGTCCGCCTATGGGCAGTTATGAAACACCTTACGGTGTTTCACCCTACGGGCCAGCGCAAGCGCTGTTCAAACAGGCTTTCGCCTGTTTGTCGTTGGCTTACGCCAAGTCGACCCAAACGGCGGCCTCTCCCGACGATTAACCTGATTAACATCATTCGACTGCAAAAATATTTTCCAGAGTACGTATTAATAACTAAAGAACGATTATCCCCAACGGCTCCAACAACTGACTCTGCTGTTCCTGAGTAATCTTCACTCCCGCAAGATTAACTCGCCGCACATCAATCTGACTCAAATCGCAGTTGGTCAGGTCGCAGCCGGTGAAATCTGCCGATTCCCAGTCAATATGATGGAATTCACCGCCGGACAAATCGGAGCCACAAAATCGGGCGGCTAACAGGTTAGCCTCTGACCAGCGGTTTTCTCGTAGTTCGCACTGTTCTAAAACCACGTCTTCAAAATTGCAGTAGCTGAAGTTATTGCGTAGAAAAGTAACGGAACAGAAGTAGCTGGTACTACCGATCATATTGACAAAACTGGCACCTTTAAAATTGGCACCTAATACTTTGCAATCAGCTATTTCTAGCTCCATAGCATCAATATGACGAAAATCAGCCAGGCTTAGGTCGCAATGGTGGAAATGGCTCTCTTTCAGAATAGCGCGGTAGAAAGAGCAGCCGCTGTCTTGCTGTTCATCATAGAATTTGCAGTGCAGAAATTGCATTTCACTCAGGTTCACACGGTCAAAACTACATTGGTAGAACTGGCAATGCTCAACGATTTCATCAGGAAAATCACTGCGAATAAACGCTTTATCTCGAAATACCTGATGCTTCATCGTTAATATCCTTAATCTAAATTCCACCTTATCAATTAAGCTAAGGTGGAATATTTAGTTACACTGTAACCTTATCAATAGCCTGTTGAATACGCTTATCCGAAATTGGAGATGGTGTACCCAACTGCTGAGCAAAGTAGCTAACTCTTAACTCTTCTATCATCCAGCGAATTTCTGTCACTTCATCACTGAGTAGTTTGTGAGGTGGAAGCTTATTCAATAACTGCTGATAGGTCTTTTGAATATGTTCAACTTTTAGCATTTGGGCACGATCGCGATGAGGATCAATGGGCAGTTTATCAATTCTGCGTTCAATCGCCTGCAGATAGCGCAAAATATCCGGCAATTTGTGCCAGCCGCTTTCACAAACAAACCCACGATAAATAAGTCGCCCCATCTGCGCTTTAATATCTGACAGCGCCAAAGCAACCGACATATCCACCCGTCCTTTAAGGCGCTTATTAATGTTATGTGCGGTCGTCAGAATCTGTTCAACCTGTTTGGCTATAGCCACCACGCTCTCATTCAGTTCAGCACGGATAAACTCTTTTAGTGAATCAAAAGAGCTTTCGTCCCAGGCCGGGCCGCCATGTTCAATGACCAGCTTATCTACACCGCAGGCAATACAGTCATCAATTAAGTCCAGCACTTTACCAAATGGATTAAAATAGAGCCCCAGCTTGGCTTTATTCGGCAATTTCTCATGCAAATACTTAACCGGAGATGGAATATTCAGCAACAACAGTCGGCGTGTTCCTTTCCACATCACCTGTTGCTGTTCCTGCTCGGTTTCAAATAGTTGAATACCTACGCTGTCTTTTTCGTCAGTTAATGCAGGATAGGCTTTAACTGAATAACCACCTCGTTTTTGTTCAAACCGTTGAGGTAATGAACCAAAAGACCAAACGTGAAGCCCGGTTTGTTCAATACCATCATCCGCAACCGCTGACAGAGTTTGCTGAACTTCGCCCTTAAGCTGACGCTTTAATTGCGGCAGATCTTTACCTTCTGCCAGCATTTTGCTTTTATCATCAATCACCCGGAAAGTGATTTTAAGATGATCGGGAATCTGATCTAATTGCCATGATTCACGTGACACCGTCACGCCCGTCATTAGGCGAAGTTCTTTTTCCAGTGAGTCTAACAGGCTCATTTCCAGCAGTTTAGCTCTTTGCAGGAAAGCTTCTGCATAGTTTGGCGCAGGCACAAAATTGCGGCGTATCGGTTTTGGTAATGACTTAATCAATGCAATGACCAAATCCCGACGCAGCCCCGGGATTTGCCAGTCAAAGCCCTCTTCCTGCACCTGATTAAGAATTGGTAATGGAATATGAACCGTAACACCATCCGCGTTAGCACCAATTTCAAACTGATAGGTAACTCGCAGTTTCAGATTCCCCTGATACCAGCTATTCGGGTAATCCTGAGCGCTGATTTTACTGGCACCTTCTTTAATCAACATCGATTTTTCGAAATTAAGCAATTCTGGCTGCTGACACGAGATTTTTTTCCACCAGCTATCAAAATGACGGCTGGAAACCACCTCTTCACCAATACGACGCTCGTAGAAATTAAACAGCGTCTCATCATCCACCAAAATATCGCGGCGGCGTGATTTGTTTTCCAGCTCTTCAACTTCAGACATCAGGCGTAAATTAGCTTTAAAGAATGGATGACGGGTTTGCCATTCTCCTTCAACCAAGGCATGGCGAATAAACAACTCACGGCTAAGCACCGGATCAATGGCCCCATACTGAACTTTGCGTTCATTCACAATCGGCAGGCCAAACAGCGTGACTTTTTCGCTGGCAATGACCGCCCCCTGAGCTTTCTCCCAGTGTGGATCGCTATAAGCATGTTTAATCAGGTGCTGAGCCAGTGGTTCGATCCATTCTGGCTCCAGTCGGGCAGCAATACGCCCCCACAGCCGGGTAGTTTCCACCAGTTCAGCCACCATCACCCATTTAGGTAGCTTTTTAAACAAACCAGAGCCAGGGAAAATAGAGAATCGGGCATTACGGGCACCGGTAAACTCATGCTTATCCATATCTTTTTGACCGATATGGGATAACAAACCAGAAAGCAGTGCCGTATGCACTTCCCTATATTCAGCAGGCGTGCTGTTAACCGGGAATCCCAGCTCTTTTACCACCTGTCGCAATTGGGTATAAACATCCTGCCACTCGCGTACACGCAGGTAGTTAAGGAAATCCCCTTTACATGACTTACGAAACTGGGATGAAGACAATTCTTCCTGTTGTTCACCCAGATAGTTCCACAGATTAACAAAAGCCAGAAAGTCTGAGTCTTTATCAATAAATCGGCGATGTTTTTCATCTGACGCCTGCTGTTTCTCCAGCGGACGTTCGCGTGGGTCCTGAATAGATAACGCAGAAGTTATAATCATCACTTCACGCACGCAGCCATTCTTCTGGCCTTCAATCACCATGCGAGCCAGGCGCGGATCAATTGGCAATTGAGCCAGTTGACGACCAACAGGGGTAAGATGACCTTTGCCCTGCTCGTTGTGTTCAATGGCACCCAGCTCTTCCAACAGACGAACACCATCCTGAATGTTGCGATTATCTGGTGCTTCAACAAACGGAAATGCAGCAATATCACCCAGCCCAATGGCCGTCATTTGCAAAATAACCGATGCCAGATTGGTACGAAGAATTTCCGGATCGGTAAACTCCGGGCGGGAGAGGAAATCCTGCTCGGAATAAAGCCGGATACAGATACCATTTGATACCCGACCGCACCGCCCTTTACGTTGATTGGCTGAGGCCTGAGAAACCGGCTCTATCGGTAAACGCTGAACTTTGGTTCTGGCACTATAGCGGCTGATACGGGCAGTTCCCGGATCGATAACGTATTTAATTCCCGGAACGGTCAGTGAAGTTTCGGCGACGTTCGTTGCCAATACGATGCGGCGACCAGTATGGGATTGAAACACCTTATTCTGGTCGTTATTCGACAATCGGGCATACAACGGTAAAACTTCCGTATGCGCCAGTTCCTGCTTATTAAGCGCATCAGCCGTATCGCGGATCTCGCGTTCACCACTCATAAACACCAGAATATCCCCTGGTGCTTCATGCATCAGTTCATCAACGGCGTCCAGAATGGCCTGAGTCTGATCCCGCTCACTGTCATCGGCATCTTCTACAATCGGTCGATAGCGCACTTCTACCGGATAAGTACGCCCCGAAACTTCAATCACCGGTGCATTATTAAAATGACGGGAGAAGCGCTGCGGATCGATAGTTGCCGAAGTGATAATGACTTTAAGGTCCGGGCGTTTAGGCAATAGCTGACGCAAGTAGCCCAGAATAAAATCGATATTCAGGCTACGTTCGTGTGCTTCATCAATAATGATGGTGTCGTACTGACTGAGTAAACGGTCCTGCTGTATTTCTGCCAGCAAAATACCGTCTGTCATCAGCTTAACCAGCGTATTGTCACTGATTTTGTCGTTAAACCGAACCTTATAACCAACTGCGGATCCCAGAGTTACGTTCAGTTCATCCGCAATACGCCCGGCAACCGAGCGGGCTGCCAATCGTCTTGGTTGAGTATGACCAATAATGCCCTTAATTCCCCGCCCCAGCTCAAGGCAGAGTTTTGGTATCTGTGTGGTTTTGCCCGAACCGGTTTCACCGGCAATAATGACGACCTGATGGTCACGAATGGCCGCCAGCAATTGATCTTTCTTTTGGCTAACCGGCAAATTTTCCGGGTAGCTGATTGTCGGACAGGCTGCCTTACGGTTAGCTACACGCTGCAAACCGCTCTGAATATCAGATTTAATTTCTGCCGCAATTAATGATAATTTTTCACCATTGGTGATTTTACGGGCACCATCTAAACGACGACGCAGCCGCTTTTGGTCGCGCAACATTAAGTGCCGGATTTGACCGGATAATGCGGCTAGTGGGGATTTCACTGTCTGGGATCCTGTGCTGAATAAACTGATGTGAACCGTTGATGGTTCTGTTACTCATTATATTACCACAAACCTGATTTATAAGCGGATAAGTCACTTTGCTATCTTATTCAAAAAATTAGAACAAACTTATCTAATTATTGCGCTATCAAATTGAAGTCAGGCCGAATATGATGTATTACATCACGGGGGCACCCTGTTATTGATCAACATAAACAAGGAATTATCATGAGTAAGGTTTTAGTCATCAAATCAAGCATTCTTTCTGGTTATTCTCAGTCAAATATTTTAGCTGATTTCTTTGTCGAAAAATGGAAACAAGAGCACCCGTCTGACATCGTCACTGTACGCGATCTGGCCGCTAATCCTGTTCCTGTATTAGATGGTGAACTGGTTGGTGCAATGCGCCCATCCGATCAGCCAATGACTGCCCGTCAACAAGAAGCGCTGGCGCTGTCTGATGAACTGATTGCTGAACTGCAAGGTAATGACGTTATTGTTATTGGTGCGCCAATGTATAACTTCAACATTTCCACTCAGTTAAAAAACTATTTTGACCTGATTGCTCGTGCTGGCGTGACTTTCCGCTACACCGAGAAAGGTCCTGAAGGTTTGGTAATTGGTAAAAAAGTATATATCTTAACCAGTCGTGGTGGTATTCATAAAGATTCCCCAACTGACCTGGTTGCTCCTTACCTGAAACTGTTCCTGGGCTTCATTGGTATTACTGATGTTGAGTTTGTTTATCAGGAAGGCGTGGCTTACGGTCCTGAAGTAGCTCAGAAAGCACAAGAAGACGCGAAATCCTTTATTCAGCAATACGTTTCTGCCTGATATTCGTTCTTTCTTTATTATGCAAAAGCCCCTGATACAGGGGCTTTTATCATTTAATCAGCGGACAATATTACTTCTTGAGCCACTGACCATTAATACCTTTCACATACTCTCCCGCCTCTGCCCGGTTTACTAATTTTTGCCCGGTCATTTTAGCGACGTCATTCACACTTACATTATTCTCTGCCGCTACCGATTTATACTGCTCGGTACGAGCCTGATTGATTTTATCGGTTAACGCTTGTGCTTCAGTTGTTGGCTTCACCACTGCAATATAACCATTCAGTGTTTCACCAACTAATCCCTGCTGCTTTGCCTCTTTTAAGGTTAATGCGCTGGCAGCCACACTAAACAGCAGTACCGTGGCAAATAATCCGGTATTGATGAGTTTCATTGCTGTTCCTTAAAAAATATCAGATTGGGTCTTCAGCATTTTTTCGACGTCTTTATCGACTTTAATATGAATCTCATGCTCAATTTTAACATTCATATTAATCACAATCGGCTCAGTTGATGGTGCAATCTCAATTCTTGGAACACAGCCACCAAGAGCAAAGGCCATCATCACCGTTAACCATCCAAATTTATTCACTAATTTTGCTCCTTCGGTAATGAGAAGATCTGTTGCAGATTGTCCTGCAAGTTATCGCCAAACCTTAAGCTACGCCATAACTGGAAAATATCTTCTTCATGATGATAATTGAGTTTCACTAAACGCTCAGCATTCTTGGTTGGGTTAAACCCTTCAATTTGTGCATCCATGACCAATAATCCTAAGTTACTGACGTTAACATCCGCTCTGGAACGGCGGATCTCCATGTAACGCAGCCAATCCATAATGTCGCCGGTTGCCATATTGTCATCGCTGATTGCCTGTACCATATCTTTATCCAGACGCAGGGTGAGATCTTTACTATTTTCCACCCAGCCCCCTTTCACCAGCCAATCCGGATGATTCAAATATAACGGCAATTCACCATCCACTTTACCGGACATGGTAAACTGCTTTGGTTTCAAAATGGTAAATAACTCACTAAGATCGACTCCTCTAACCGTGAGAATAGCCGGATCTTTCTGCGGTAATCTCAGTTCTTGCATACCGATATGCCCCTGAAGCATATCCACACCAACATTGGTTAATCGTAAAGGTTGACGCTCAGTCTGAGGATAATATCCCTGTAAGTCAGCAGTAATATTGCTCATATCAAACAGGTTATTCAGTTTTTTCACTCTTAGCTTAACCGGAGATTGTGGCCCTAGCTGCCACACGTGATCCTTCAGACGGTATGACATCACAAAATCAAGTCCGCTCAGTTCACCATCTTTTAACCACATACCGCCATCTTTCACTACCATATGACCACCAGCCTCAATTCCCTGAGTTTCAGAAATTGAGAACGCTGATTGAGCATACAGCGTACCCTTGCGAATTTTAAAACCGAGTTCCGGAGCCAGTAAGGTCTGGAAGACGTCCAGCGACTGTTCTGGCCACCAGCCTTCTCCCCGGATACGTTCACCATCCCAGCGGCCGCTTAATTTTATTGGGCCAATTTTTTTAGTGCTGAGATCGCCTTTCCATTGAAAGTTTGCCGGATCCTGACCAAAAAACTGAATATTTAGCGTCGATGGCGGTAAATAACCACCGCTGTCGAATTCAACTTTTTGCGCCTGTAGTTGCCATCCTGCATGGTACTGACCCGCAGCACGATTCCAGCTCAGAGGTTCAGCCAGAATTAATCTTGGCTTATTAACTGTAACTTGCCCATAAACCAGATGGTTAAATCCGGTTGATAATGTTTGCAGGTTGATCAGGCTATCGTTCCATTCCCCTTTACCGGACATATCCCATTTGGCTTTCATTGGTGGCATATCGCCATTGCCCCAGAAATTCCACTCCCAGTGCCCTTGATCGATCCAGAAATCTCGGGAGCGTCCGTCCAAATGCAGTTTGTATTTGCCCCAATAACGATGGCTGGCATTAATGATGGTTTGCAATCGACCGCTGACGCCTTTATCCGTCACCTTTATTCCTGCCAAAGGGAATCGAGCTTCATGCAGATAGATATCCGGGGTCACGGCTCCAGTTACACGTAATAAAGAACCAGACAATAAATTAAGAGTTGGGTTAGCAATCGTCCCCGATAGCTTACCGGGAATAGTGGTATATAAAGAAAGCTGTTCTTCATTCATTTTACCGGTGAGCTGGAAATTTAAGTCGCTATCTTTCAGACTGATTTTTCCCGGTGCAAAAGTTAGTACCGCGTTTCCTTTACCCGCACTGCCTTGAGTAACCACATTCAGCCGTGCTTCAATATTGGCTTCATTATAGTCATTGCTCCACTCAGTGAGAGTCATACTAATACCACCGGTAAAAGGCTGGGAAGCATAAGGCCAGCGCCATTGACCCTGACTCACCACCAGACGTTTACCCTCCAGCGTCCAGGGAACATCCAGTAAACTTTCTTTCTCACCTTGTGGCGTTATGGTCAGATGGCCATTTATCTGCTGCCAACTTAGTTCTAATAGCAGGGGTTTATCCACGTAGGTAGTAACAAATTCACCATTGATATTTCCCTGTTCCGGGATGGTATCCAGACTAACCGGAACCTGTATTTCACCGTTCAGTTGAATGACATCATCGCTATCCGGAATATGCAGGCTTAGCGACTCCAGCGTCAGCATCTGCCGATCGTTTAATATTGCAGAACCAGAGAGTAACTTTCCCTTAATGCTAAGACGCTGACCTTGCTTATTACTGGTGAGATCCACCTGACCCGAGTATGACTCCCATGGCGTGATACTCAGGCGATCGAGGGATAGCGAGAAAGCCGGTAGTTGTTTTTGAATATCGGCAACGGACAGCGGTGTGTCGTCGTCTCCGGAAGTGTCCTGAGTGGTTAACTTCTCCAGACAGTGGGTATCTATATCTAACGAATTACCATGCAGCTTCCACTGCCGATCCTGATATATTAGCGTTAACGGCCCAGCATCGGCCAGAAAGCAGTCCTGAGCCAAAAATTGAATGCCGTTTAAAGAAATTCCGCGCTTGATTAACTCTGGAGGCTGAGTAAATATCAGTTGTGTTCCGGCAGGTAGCCAAAGACTGGCAACTTTAGGTAGCCACGTTGAGATCGTTGCCCATAATGTCATTAATGACAACATAAGTATGGTCACGACAATCAGAACGTATTTAACAAAACGACCTATTACCACGCCTAACCTACCCCGGAACGCGAATCAGGCGGAAAATATAGCATATTAATAATATTGGCTAAACTGATTCTATCGCAGGTTACTAACCATATCGTTAAATTGTCCTGATACCCGATCTCTGATAAATTAATTTTATAATTCTGGTGGAGATATGTGATGAAACTTGCTATTTACAGCACAAAACAATACGACAGAAAGTATCTTGAAGTTGCTAATCAACGTTTTGGTATCGATCTCGAATTTTTTGATTTCAAACTTAGCCAGCAAACGGCTAAAACGGCCGAAGGTTGTGAAGCGGTTTGTATCTTCGTTAACGACGATGGGAGCCGCCCGGTTCTTGAAGAATTAGCGAAATCAGGCGTTAAAATTGTGGCCTTACGCTGTGCCGGATTCAACAATGTTGATCTTGATGCAGCGAAAGAGCTTGGATTGCAAGTGGTGCGTGTTCCAGCCTATTCACCTGAAGCCGTAGCTGAACACGCCATTGGATTAATGATGAGCCTTAACCGTCGTATCCATCGAGCCTACCAAAGGACACGCGATGCTAACTTCTCTCTTGAAGGATTGATTGGCTTTAATATGCATAACCGTACCGCAGGTATCATTGGTACTGGAAAAATCGGTATTGCCACTATGCGAATTTTGAAAGGATTTGGTATGCGTTTACTGGCATTCGATCCTTATCCATCACCGCTGGCTCTGGACTTAGGGGCGGAATATGTCGATCTGAAAACGCTTTATGAACGTTCTGATGTAATCTCTCTGCATTGCCCATTAACACCAGAAAACCATCACCTGTTAAATTCTGCTGCCTTTGAGCAAATGAAAGATGGTGTAATGATCATCAATACCAGCCGTGGCGGTTTAATCGATTCCCCTGCTGCTATTGAAGCCTTGAAAAAGCAGAAAATTGGCTCACTGGGAATGGATGTTTATGAAAACGAAAGAGACCTGTTCTTTGAAGATAAATCTAACGATGTGATTCAGGATGACGTATTCCGTCGCTTATCTTCCTGCCATAACGTGTTATTTACCGGCCATCAGGCATTTTTGACGGAAGAAGCGTTATTAAGCATTTCTGAAACTACACTTCAAAACATTCAGCAATTAGAACAGAACCAGCCTTGCCCTAATTTACTGTAATAATCGTCTGTTTTATGACCGGTAGTCACAATATTATGTTAACTACCGGTAAATCATTGTAAATCCCTATTTACTCTCATATTTATTATGGTAAAACACATTCAAATTTAAACCGATACAATAGCAACGCATTGATTATCGGGTCAATTTCCACGTAATAACTTCCCGGGGATGATAATGAAAATAGCCTTACCTTTTATTATTTCAGCCGTTCTGCTTAGCGGTTGTACATTAACAGATAGCAATAGCGTAAAAGAGAGTGATTTACAGCATCATAACTTCATTCTGATCGGCGTTGACGGCAAAAATATGGCTGATACCACTAAAGAAAAACGTCCATTAAATATTGAATTTGGCGAAAATATGCATGTCAGCGGAACTATGTGTAATCGCTTTATGGGTCAGGCAACGCTGAAGAATGGCGTATTAACTGCGAAACAGTTAGCCTCTACTCGTATGGCTTGCATTGATGAACAGATTAGTCAGTTGGATCAGGTTATTGCCACAACTCTAAGTAATGGAGCTAAAGTGACGCTGGATCAAGGCGTATTAACGTTAAGCTCCTCACAACACACTCTGACTTATAAGCTCAAAGACTGGGTTAATTAATCTTTGCGTTAACTCATTGATTGAATATAAAAAACCGGAAATTGCCTGTCGCACATTTCCGGTTTTTTTGCTGTGTAAATCAGCCAGAACCAATTTCAACTAAATCATATAGGTATGCTTAATAACGCTTACCGTTTGAGAGCTGACATTTGCTAACTACACTACCATCCAGATTATGTGAAGTAGTTGGCATACCACCCATGCTATTGCAGTTAGCTAATGCCATTTCATCCATTGGAGTCGCTCTGGCAGCCTCTTCGGTGATCATTGATTGATGTGGTAATAACCTCACCTGATCCGGCTGACTACTACAACCTGCCAATAAAAGTGCGCCAAGTGCAGCCAGGCCAATTTTTCCCTTCATGTTTACCTCTGTTATTGTATTTTTAGCTACGAAAAACCACCAGCTGCGATGGTTTGATTAAATTTGGCCAACAATTAACCTGAAATTAATATTCTGATTACTTTATTTCGCATTTTTTGTAATAACTTATGTTGTTAATTAAGCTATTATAATGAAGCTAATTAATTAGCGATCCACTGCTTTTCAGTTAATCTGACTGAGTCTTTTACCAGCGCCATTTGCGCTGGTTTTTTTTTATTCTTTTTTTGAACAACCGGTATAAACCGAAAAACCAGAGCGTTCAATGGCGCTGGCTCACAAATTTAATAATTATATTTAGCCTATATGGTGCTAATAGTCCAGCGCTGAAGCCATATTCTGCAAGCTTGCCCCTACTATTAAAAGGGAATTCAAACATCCTCAACACCTTAATGATAATAGCTATCATTATTTTCTGTCACAGAATGTAATAACACACAAAACAACAGCTGCCCAAACTGTCTTATCTGATATGATGAGTTGCGATTTCGGAAGATAAAAAAACCATTAATAACTATCCAATCCAATGTGTTTATTGTTACTCAGGTTTTGACCTGGGAGAGCTAATGTCAATAAAGGTATTGAATCTATGATTACTACCGATGGTAACAGTGCTGTTGCCTCCGTGGCGTATCGTTCCAACGAAGTTATCGCCATTTATCCTATTACACCCAGCTCAACCATGGCCGAACAGGCTAATGACTGGTCAGAGTATGGCACTAAAAACGTTTGGGGTGATGTTCCTCGCGTTATGGAAATGCAGTCCGAAGCCGGTGCTATCGCCACGGTACATGGCTCGTTGCAAACAGGAGCATTAGCTACCTCGTTTACCTCATCGCAGGGATTGTTACTGATGATCCCAACCCTGTATAAACTGGCCGGTGAGCTGACCCCTTTTGTGCTGCATGTTGCAGCCAGAACCATTGCTACCCATGCTCTGTCTATTTTTGGCGATCACTCTGATGTCATGGCAGTTCGTCAAACTGGCTGTGCAATGTTGTGCGCCAGCTCGGTACAGGAAGCCCAAGACTTTGCTCTGATTTCACAAATGGCGACGCTAAACAGTCGGATTCCGTTTATTCATTTCTTTGACGGATTCCGTACCTCTCACGAAATTAATAAAATTGTTCCCATCAGTGATGACTGCATCCGCCAGCTATTACCAATGGAAATGATTAGTGCTCATCGTAAACGTGCATTAACACCAGATCACCCGGTGATCAGAGGGACTTCAGCCAACCCGGATACTTACTTCCAGTGCCGGGAAGCCGCTAACCCATGGTATAACCAAACTTACCAGCACGTTGCCGATGCCATGCAAGCTTTTGAGCAACAAACTGGCCGTCACTATCAGCCGTTTGAATATTATGGTCATCCTCAGGCAGATCGCGTCATTATCCTGATGGGCTCTGCCTGCGGTACAACCGAAGAGACAATCGATACTTTACTAACCCGCGGCGAAAAAGTCGGCATGTTAAAAGTTAGACTGTATCGTCCTTTCTCAGCAGAACACTTGCTTGAACAACTACCTCAAAGCGTAACCCGAATTGCCGTTCTCGATAGAACTAAAGAGCCTGGTGCGCTGGCTGAGCCACTCTATCTTGATATTATGACGGCGCTGGCAGAAGCTTTTTCCAGAGGTGAACGGGATACACTGCCACAGGTTATTGGTGGTCGTTATGGTTTGTCTTCTAAAGAGTTTGCACCAGAATGTGTACTGGCTATCTTCAAAGAGTTAACGCTGGAGAAACCGCGCCCGCGCTTTACTGTCGGTATTTTTGATGACATTACCGGCCTGTCATTACCGCTAAGTGATGATAGCATTCCTCAAAAAGCCTCTCTGGAAGCATTGTTCTTTGGACTGGGTAGCGATGGCACCGTTTCTGCTACCAAAAATAATATTAAGATTATTGGTAACGGTACCCCACTTCACGCTCAAGGCTACTTTGTTTACGACTCCAAAAAAGCCGGTGGTTTGACCGTTTCTCATTTGAGGGTTAGTGATTACCCAATACATTCTGCCTATCTTATTTCTCAGGCTGATTTTATTGGCTGTCATCAAAATCAGTTTATTGATAAATACCAAATGGTCGAAAAACTGAAACCCAACGGTACCTTCTTGCTGAATACCCCCTATAGCAAAGATGAGATCTGGCAGCGTTTGCCACAAGACGTTCAGGCGTTATTGCATCAGCGTAAAGCTCGTCTGTTTATTATTAATGCGGCGAAAATTGCCAGAGAATGCCATCTGGCTAACCGAATCAACACTGTTATGCAGATGGCGTTTTTCCATCTGACTCAAATTATTCCTGGTGATGTTGCACTGCAACAGCTACGAGACGCTATTGCTAAAAGCTATAGCGCCAAAGGTCAGGATATTGTTGAAAATAACTGGCAGGCATTAGACGCCACTATCAGTGCGCTGGAAGAGATTCCTTTACAAGCGATTAATCCACAAAGCCCAATGCGCCCTCCGGTGGTTTCCGACAGCGCTCCGGACTTTGTTAAAACGGTAACCGCAGCGATGCTGGCCGGTTTGGGAGATGCACTACCGGTTTCAGCCTTCCCGCCGGATGGTACCTGGCCTTCAGGCACTACCCGCTGGGAAAAACGCAATATTGCAGAAGAGATCCCAATTTGGGAGGCTCCGCTATGTACCCAGTGTAACCACTGTGTTGCGGCCTGCCCTCACTCTGCAATTCGGGCCAAAGTCATTTCACCAGAAGCTTTTGCTGACGCGCCTGACGACCTGCAATCATTAGACGTTAAGTCAAAAGATATGCGCGGGCAGAAATATGTTCTGCAAGTTGCTCCGGAAGACTGTACCGGCTGTAACCTGTGCGTAGAGGTATGCCCGGCTAAAGATCGCCAAAACCCAGAGATTAAAGCGATTAATATGAAGTCTCGCCTGGATAATCTTGAGGTTGAAAAACGCCACTATGATTACTTCCTGCAGCTACCAGAAATTGATAAGAGCAAAATTGAGCGTATCGATATTCGGACTTCTCAATTAATTACTCCACTATTTGAATATTCCGGAGCCTGCTCCGGATGTGGTGAAACGCCATATATTAAATTGTTAACTCAGCTGTATGGCGATCGGCTGCTTATAGCCAATGCTACCGGTTGTTCATCCATTTATGGCGGTAACCTGCCAAGTACACCATATACTACCAATGCTGATGGTCGAGGCCCGGCATGGGCTAACTCACTGTTTGAAGATAACGCAGAGTTTGGCCTTGGTTTCCGCCTGACGGTCGATCAACATCGCGAGCGAACTTTACGTCTGATAAATCAGTTGGCACCACAGTTACCCGGTGAGCTAATTGCCGAACTTCAAGCTTCTGAAACCAGCGTAGAACAGCGCCGTGAACAAATTGTACAGTTACGAACACTGCTGGCAGGTATCGACTCACCGGAAGCGAAAGAATTAGCCGAATGTGTCGATTATCTGGTAGATAAATCTATCTGGCTGATTGGTGGCGATGGCTGGGCGTATGATATTGGATTTGGTGGTCTCGACCACGTCATGAGCCTGTCGGAAAACGTTAATATTCTGGTGCTGGATACGCAATGTTATTCCAATACCGGTGGTCAACAATCTAAAGCAACACCTATCGGTGCCGTCACCAAATTTGCTGAACGTGGTAAACGTAAAGGACGTAAAGACCTTGGTGTAAGTATCATGATGTATGGTCATGTATATGTAGCCCAAATATCTTTAGGCGCACAATTAAACCAAACGGTTAAAGCAATTCAGGAAGCTGAAGCTTATCCGGGGCCATCATTGATCATTGCTTACAGCCCGTGTGAGGAACATGGTTACGATCTGGCATTTAGCCACGACCAGATGAAGCAGTTAACTACCGCTGGTTTCTGGCCGCTATATCGTTTCGATCCTCGTCGGGTTGAAGAAGACAAACCCGGTTTAACTATTGATTCCCGTCCACCGTCTGATGGTCTGGCATCGGCTCTGTTAAAAGAGCAACGTTTCCGCCGTTTGAATACTATGGAACCAGATGTCGCCTCAGCCTTACACATTCAGGCTGAAAAAGATGTTCAGAGTCGTTATAACTTACTAAGCCTGTTAGCAGGAAAAACAGTAGAAAAAACGGAATCTGAACCATCATAAATAAACGGTAATAACCGATAATATAAAAAATAAAGCACCCTCATCAGGTGCTTTATTTTTTATTAATTAAGTAAATAAAAGTTTATTTAAGAGTACCGTCTTATTTTCAATAAAAAGATAATACCATCTTAATATTCTAAATCTATCACTCAATAATAAGAAGAATTAACTTATTCCTTCAGCGGTTTTCAAATAACGCATCACTGTGTTCAATCCCACTTTCAGCGTTCGGCTGGTCTGTCGTATTCCCGCACCTTGAGAGGCCATTTCAATAATCTTTTCTTTCATTCCTGGCTGATGAGCTCGGTACAAATAAGACAGCTGAAATGTTCTTCTGCAGCTATTACAATAGTAACGCGGATAACCACCTCGCCCTTTACCATGTTTTCTAACCGGTTTTGTCTCATTGCAATGGCGGCATGCGACTTCAATAGTGACCATTTTCCATCTCCTTTTGGACCCAAAAACATCAAATAAGTAATCATGACAGTGATAATTTCGGAATATTATTAACTACTTTGTTTCTATAACACTCTAATCAGAAATGAATTAAGTGTTTATATGCTACTTAACCACCTCAATATTATTCAGAATAGTCACAATACTAATTAATCAGCGTAATTCTTATGTTGGTATACCTGTTCGATTCTAATATATATTTTTCGATTACATCACTGGTATAATTGACAGTTCTGCATAAGATAATTTCATAATCGTTTTATAAATTAACTTATTTGAATCGAATTTTTGGTAACAACCCGAACCAAGCCTAACCATTTTGAGTTAGTTTTGGTTGCTTTCTTACCACTACTGTCGATTTCAGCCGCTACCGAAGCGTATTCTTCTACTGACAACACTCTCAATAATCCGTACCATACACCTCCACGATTTCCCGGCAGGTCGTCCCTGCTAACAGGCAACAATCAGGCAGACAGAGTTACCGCTATGAGCACAACAGCAGCGCTGAACCAGAAAGAACAATACAATCTGAATAAACTGCATAAACGTTTACGTCGCAACGTTGGTGAAGCAATCGCAGATTTTTCGATGATTGAAGATGGCGATCGGATCATGGTTTGCCTTTCCGGTGGAAAAGACAGTTACACCATGCTGGATATTCTGCAAAATTTGCAGCGCAGCGCACCGGTCAATTTCGAGCTGATTGCCGTTAATCTGGATCAAAAGCAGCCGGGATTTCCTGAACATGTACTACCAGAATATTTAAATACGCTGGGTATTGAGTACAAAATTGTTGAAGAAAATACTTACGGTATCGTGAAAGATAAAATACCCGAGGGTAAAACCACTTGCTCGCTTTGCTCTCGCCTGCGTCGCGGTATTCTTTACCGTACGGCAACCGAGTTGGGCGCAACTAAAATTGCGCTGGGTCATCACCGCGACGATATTCTGCAAACGCTGTTCTTAAATATGTTCTACGGCGGCAAACTAAAAGGGATGCCGCCAAAACTCATCAGTGATGACGGCAAACATATTGTTATTCGTCCACTGGCTTACTGTCGTGAAAAAGATATTGAGCGTTATGCCGAGGCGAAAGCTTTCCCGATCATTCCCTGCAATCTCTGCGGTTCACAACCTAATCTGCAACGTCAGGTGATTAAAGATATGCTGAGAGACTGGGATCGCCGTTATCCAGGCAGGATTGAGACTATGTTCAGCGCGATGCAAAACGTTGTGCCATCTCACCTGTGCGATCGTGAGCTGTTTGACTTCACGGCTATTCAACAAGGTATGGACGTGGTTAACGGCGGCGATTTGGCGTTTGACCGGGAAGAGTTCCCGCTACAGCCGGCTGGTTTTGTACCGGATGAAAATGAAGATTTAGGGATTAATGTTGTTGAGGTTAAGTAAGTCATTATCGTTAAGATCGGCAAATAACCTCGACCAATAATAATTCAGCCCCAACCTTTATTTGGGGCTGAATTATAAAATATCTACAACCACTTACTCTTCTTAAGCCACCATAATATTCCACCGCCAACAACCGCCAGACAGGTGCAGAAGATGGCAAAGGCATGCTCTTTACCGCCACCAGGAATTCCCCCCAGATTTACGCCAAACAGCCCGGTAAGAAAAGTTGCAGGTAAGAACAGCATCGCCATTAGCGACATAGTATAAGTGCGGCGGTTCATGGCATCGGCCAATTGAGAGTTAAGTTCATCAACCACCACTGCGGTACGTGCAATCGTTGCGTCCAGATCGTCCAGGCCACGGCCCAGTCGGTCGGCAATATCCTGCATCCGATGGCGATCTTCATTACTCATCCACGGCAGTCGCTCACTGGCCAGTCGGGAAAAGACATCTCGCTGAGGCATCAGGTGACGACGTAGCACAATCAGTTGTTTGCGGATAAGCGCAATAACGCCACGCTCTGGCACCTCTTTGTCCAGTAAGCCATCTTCCAGTTCGATTACCCGCCCGTGAATATCATCAATAAAATCGCTAACCTGATCGGTCAGAAGATCCAGAATTTCCACCAGCCAGTTTCCACTATGTGATGGCCCGGTACCTTTTTTTAATTCATTTACCACTTCATCTACCGCATGAATCGGCCGATGACGACTGGAAATAATCAAGCTATCGGTAATAAATACTCTTAACGTCACCAACGGATCGGGAACTGACTCACTATTCAGATTAATGCTGCGAAGAATAATTAATGTTCCATCCCCCTGGCGGGCAACTCTTGGGCGACAGCTTTCTCCGGACAGAGCCTCTTTAAAGCTCTCTGGCAATAGTGGTGTTTCATTCAACCAGTTAAGGCTTTCTGGCTGTTCGTAGTCTATGTGTATCCAGCAAGGCTGTGTCGCAGTTGCTTCCGTCTTATCCGTAACCGGCAATATACCGCCCTTGCCATCTAACTGATAAGCATGAATCTCCTGCGGGACCTCTAATTGTTCACCGCTTATCTTATCCACATCAATCACCTATACAACATAACCGGGTATCCTCGTCATAATGAACGCCAGTCACTAACGTAATTTCTTATCCAGAACCGCCGTAGTTAATCTGGAAATACAGCAAAGCCTGTCCGCATCATCATAAATTTTAATTTCCCACACCTGATGGCTGCGGCCTAAATGAATGGCCGTACATACTCCACGAACCGTTCCCTGCTTTGCCGCTCGAATGTGGTTTGCATTAATATCAATACCGACTACCTGCGCCTCTCCCTCACAGCACAGATAACCCGCAACAGAACCCAGCGTCTCGGCCAGTACCACTGAAGCTCCGCCATGCAGCAAGCCAAAAGGTTGAACGGTACGCTGATCCACCGGCATTGTCGCTTCCAGGCTATTTTCTGTTTGCGCCGTGTAGACAATGCCGACATGCTCGATCATGGTTCCTTTTGACATCTGGTTCAGTTCTTCCAGCGTCTTATGACGTTTCCACATATATTTGCTTACCCTAATTAATTGTTCATCACACCAGCTCAAGCAATGCCTGAAGCGGATGTTTCAATACTACATGACTAAAACGTTTAACCTGACTACGACATGAATACCCGGTAGCCAGACAACGGCTGGCATCTTTACCTTCCAGCGCTTTTTGCCATGATAAAGCATAGATACCGGCAGAATTATTCAAGTTATCTGCTTCATGACCATAGGTTCCCGCCATACCGCAGCAGCCAAGGCTCACATTATTTAATTTAGCGCCAAAGTGACTAAACAACTCTTGCCACTGTTTGCCACTGGCTGGCAGTGCCGTACTTTCAGTACAATGACTAAACAAATACCAGGGAGCCTGTTCCGTACTTTTCGACGGAAACTGTGTCAGGTTAGCATTCAGCCATTCATGCACCAACTGGACTTTAAAATCGCCCCGTTTCTCACCTAATATCTGGTTATACTCATCGCGATAACACAACACCAGAGCCGGGTCGACACCCACCATCGGTATACCCAGTTTAGCCACCCGGTTCAACATATCCGCCGTTCGCTGGGCTGTTTTGGCAAACTGCCGCAGAAAACCTTTTATATGCTGCGCTTTGCCATTTGGGCTAAAGGGTAACAGCACTGGTTTTAGCCCAAGTTTCTCAATCAGGTGAATAAAATCCGCCACTACTTTGGCATCGTAATAACTGGTAAAGGGATCCTGAACCACTAAAACGTATTGTTGTTTGCTCTGGCTATCAATTCCTTCCAGTTGTTCCAGCGTCATAGTGCAGGCCTGATGCCCTTGCAAATGCTGTTTCAACGTTGGGGAAGAGAGCAACGGCAGATTTACCATACCTATACTTTTGGCTCCCAGCGATTGAACCCATGATTGGCGAACAAAGAAGTTAAACAGCTGCGGTGCTTTTGCCATCACTGGCGCATAGTTTTCTACTGATGCAACAATATAATCCCGAGCCGGACGGAAGTAACGCGTGTGATATAGCTGCAGGAAGCGGGAACGAAATGCCGGAACATCAATCTTTATTGGGCATTGAGTGGAACAGGCCTTACAGGCCAGACAGCCTGCCATAGACTGCTTAACTTTATGAGAGAAGTCATATTCTCCCTGACGTTGACGCAGGCTGTTTTTAGTCTTATCTAACAAACTGCGCCAGCTTAAACGTTGCTCAGCCAGTTGATTCTCAAGTTCCAGTGGATCAACACCCTCTTCAGCCAATAAGCGCAACCACTCCCGCACCAGTGTTGCCCGACCTTTAGGTGAATGTACCCGATTAGCACTGACTTTCATTGAAGGACACATTGGACTGTTTGCATCAAAGTTAAAACACAGACCGTTGCCGTTACACTCCATTGCGCCTTTAAAGGAAGTTCTGACTGCCAGCGGAATACGGCGATCAAAAGTACCGCGTTTTACCGCGTCGACTTTATAAAGGGTATCTTCCCGCCCTATTGGTGGACAGATCTTGCCCGGATTCAGGCGATTGTCCGGGTCAAACACCGCCTTAATGCGACGCAGTTCTTCATACAGTTCCGGCCCAAAAAAATCCGGGCTATATTCAGCGCGAAATCCTTTACCATGTTCTCCCCATAACAAGCCACCGTATTTAGCTGTCAGCGCCACAATTTGGTCAGAGAGCTGCTTCATTAACAGCTCCTGTTGAGGGTCGCACATATCCAGCGCTGGACGAACGTGCAGAACCCCGGCATCAACGTGACCAAACATGCCGTAAGCCAGATTATGGCTATCCAGCAATGCGCGAAACTCTGAAATATAGTCGGCCAGATGCTGTGGTGGTACACAGGTATCTTCAGCAAACGGAATGGGTTTAGCTAAACCTTTGGCATTGCCCAACAGGCCTACTGCTTTTTTACGCATGGCATAGATACGTTCAATATCCGCTAAATCGCTACATAGCTGATAGCCAATGACGCCAGCTTCACCTTTTTCCATCAATTGATCCAGTCGGGAGCAGAGAAACTCAGCCTGATGATTTATCAGTTCAGGATCCTGACCGGCAAACTCAACAATATTCAGCCCCTGCATATCTTTACCCGGTACATCGGTAATCAGATTTTTTACTGACTCCCAGACAATATCTTCCCGCGCCAGATTAAAAACTTTAGAGTCTACCGTCTCCACCGATAGCGCATTCGCCTCAACCATTAGCGGCGCATTTCTTAACGCAGAATCAAAGCTGTCATACTTAATATTGACCAGTCGGCGCAATGCCGGTAATGGTGTGATATTCAGTCTGGCTTCAGTAATAAATGCCAGCGAACCTTCAGAACCAGTCAAAATGCGCGAAAGGTCAAACGTTTGCAGGTCATCGCTAAAAACATGCCTGAGGTCATAGCCGGTGAGAAAGCGGTTTAGTTTGGGAAATTTGTCGATAATAAGCTGGCGCTGCTGACGGCATCGCTCCAGCACCGTATGGTAAACCTGTCCCGCCGCCGTTTGTTGTGACGCCAGTTGTTCCGCCAGCGCTACCGGCATGGCGTGCGTGTCTAATAATTCTCCGTTAAGCAGAACGCTTCTTAAACCCAAAACATGGTCGGAGGTTTTTCCATACACCAGAGAGCCCTGTCCGGATGCATCGGTATTGATCATCCCTCCCAGCGTTGCCCGGTTACTGGTTGACAGTTCTGGCGAGAAAAAGTAGCCATGAGGTTTCAGATATTGATTCAGCTGATCTTTAACCACACCCGCCTCAACGCGAACCCACCCTTGTTCTAAATTAAGCTCAAGAATACGATTCATATGGCGCGACATATCAACCACGATGCCATCGTTGAGTGACTGCCCATTCGTGCCGGTACCACCGCCACGGGGGGTAAATTTGATAGAAGAAAAGTTGGCCTGTTGTCCGGTACGGGCAATCAATAGCACATCGGCAGTAGAGCGAGGAAACACGATAGCCTGTGGCAACATCTGATAGATGCTGTTATCCGTTGACATGCTAAGGCGGTCCGCATATTGCGTTGCGATATCACCACTGAAACCTGCCTGTTTTAAGGCGTCTAAATACTCCTGAACCGGTGATTCAACACCAGGTGCTTGCTTTAGCTGTGGAATCATTGCCATTAGTCTCTTTGCGTTATTTTTTATTTTATTATGTTCTAAACATTACCCAATCCAGCGAACTAAACTAGCATACTGCTTTATCGTTTGCGTAGCCCATCTGTTAAATTTATCGTAACTCTTAGCGCTGTCTTCAAATGTTGATGAAAGGCTAACGGCTCATTAACATACTTTTGCCTGCGCTTACGCTTAAATGATAGTTATCAGTTTATTAATTAAAATAGCGCAACGGTTAGCTATACCCGATACTATAGCTTAGTTATTAACATCTCTATTTCATGATGAGTACATCCATGACGCAACCGAAAAAACGTTTTGATCTTGCACGTCTGATGTTTGGAATACTTTTTATTCTTGTAATGATCGTAGTCTGTCTTTGGGTAGTTCGGCCTTTTATTTTAGGCTTTGCCTGGGCGGGCATGGTGGTTATTGCAACCTGGCCGTTGCTGTTGCGAGTACAGAAATATACTGGTGGGCGGCGGACGCCGGCCGTGATCTTCATGACGTTATTATTGGTGGTAGTGTTTGTTCTGCCTTTTGGTCTGGTGATTAATAGTATTGTAGACAACAGTGGTCAGTTAGTTGATTGGGTAGGAAAGCCCGAGAACTGGCATATCCCTAAACTGGCCTGGCTAAATGATATTCCGGGAGTTGGTCGACGCCTGTACCGCAACTGGCAAGCGATGACGGCTGATAATGGTAAAGTGCTGGTTGCCAGCGTTCAGCCTTATGCGGGTGCCGCTACAACCTGGTTTGTTTCTCAGGTTGCTCACGTTGGTGGCTTTATGCTGCACGGTACTCTGATGGTGGTATTCAGCGCCCTTCTCTACGCTAAAGGTGAGTCCGTGGCTAAGGGTATCCGTCACTTTGCATTGCGTTTAGCAGAGAAGCGTGGTGAAGCAGCGGTTATTCTTGGTGCTCAGGCTATTCGTGCTGTTGCATTGGGCGTAGTGGTTACTGCTCTGACTCAGGCCCTGTTGGGCGGTATTGGGTTAGCCATATCCGGTATTCCTTATGCCACGTTATTAACGGTGTTGATGTTTATCTGCTGTCTGGCACAGATTGGGCCGTCGTTGATTCTGTTCCCGGCGGTGTTCTGGCTTTACTGGAGCGGTGATAATACCTGGGGAACGGTGTTGTTAGTGTGGAGTTGTGTTGTGGTTTCCATGGATAACTTCCTGCGTCCTGCACTGATTCGTTTAGGTGCAGATTTGCCGCTGCTGTTGATTCTTTCCGGGGTTATCGGAGGGTTACTGGCCTTCGGTATGATTGGATTATTTATTGGTCCTGTGGTGCTGGCGGTGTCGTATCGTTTAATTTCTGCATGGATTGATGAAGTTCCTGAGCCGACGGATGAGTTGCCGGATTTGGAGCGGGATTTGAATATTTGATTGAGAATTAGGGTAATTTAGTTTTGAGAATATTCCGGCCGTAAAAGCAATATTATGTATATCGCCTTTGTGCTCGGCCGGAAGACAATCTGTACTTGGTCTTGGTGTGCGTCGGGCCTAGACCGCCTAGGGGCACTTCGTTGGCTTGCGCCAAGTCGACCCCAACGGCGGTCTCTCCCTCCGATTAACTTTGGTAATGAACGAAGTTCACAAACAAAGTTCACATGCTAAGACTATTGACTAACTACGTTATCAAACCGTTTCTGCGTTTTCTTCTGCCAGTGCCATCCAGGTTTTGATCACGGTGTCCGGGTTGAGGGACAGGCTGTCGATGCCTTGTTCCATTAACCATGCGGCGAAGTCTTCGTGGTCTGATGGGCCCTGACCACAAATTCCGACGTATTTGCCTTTCTTCTTGGCGGCTTTAATGGCCATGGAGAGTAAGGCTTTTACTGCGTCGTTACGTTCGTCAAACAGTTCGGAAACTACGCCGGAGTCGCGATCCAGACCCAGGGTTAGCTGTGTCATATCGTTCGAGCCGATAGAGAAGCCGTCGAAGTGTTCCAGGAACTCTTCTGCCAATAGTGCGTTAGAGGGTATTTCACACATCATTATCACTTTCAGCCCGTCCTGACCGCGTTTCAGACCTTCATGTGCCAGGCGATCGATAACCGCTTTAGCCTGATCGACTGTGCGTACGAATGGGATCATGATTTCAACATTAGTCAGACCCATTTGATTACGAACCCGTTTAACCGCTTCACACTCCAGTGCAAAGCAGGCTTTAAAGTCTTCGGAGACGTAACGACCTGCACCACGGAATCCCAACATTGGGTTTTCTTCATGAGGCTCGTAACGACTGCCACCGACCAGGTTGGCATACTCGTTAGATTTAAAGTCTGACAGACGAACGATCACCCGCTTAGGCCAGAAAGCGGCGGCCAGTGTCGCAATACCTTCTGACAGACGACCAATATAGAACTCCACCGGATCGTCATAACCAACCATCAGTTCACGAATTTCCTGCTGTACGGACTCTTCCTGCTGGTCAAATTCCAGTAATGCTCTTGGGTGTACGCCAATCATGCGGTTGATGATGAACTCCAGACGTGCCAGACCAACTCCCTCATTTGGCAAACGAGCAAAGTCAAAAGCACGGTCCGGGTTACCGATATTCATCATGATTTTTACCGGAATTTCTGGCAGTTGATTCAGTTGAGAACTTTGAACCTTAAACTCCAGAATATCCTGATAGATAAAGCCGGTATCACCTTCAGCACAAGAGACGGTAACTTTCTGTCCTTCATGCAATAGCTCGGTGGCATTACCGCAGCCTACAACCGCAGGAATACCCAGTTCACGGGCAATAATTGCCGCATGACAGGTTCTTCCGCCACGGTTAGTGACGATGGCTGCCGCACGTTTCATGATAGGTTCCCAATCCGGGTCAGTCATGTCGGTCACCAGTACATCGCCGGGTTGGATACGATCCATCTGGCTTAAGTCGGTAATCACTTTTACCGGACCAGCACCAATGCGGTTACCAATGGCGCGCCCTTCCGCCAAAATATCACCACGCTTGTGTAATTGATAACGTTCCATTACTTGTTCATTGGAACGAACCGTTTCCGGACGAGCCTGTACGATATACAGTTTTCCACTATGGCCATCCTTTGCCCATTCAATATCCATTGGGCGACCATAGTGTTTTTCAATCAGCAGAGCCTGATGAGCCAGTTCCTGAATCTCATCATCCCGCAGGCTGTACTGTACGCGATCTGCTTCTGGCACATCTTCAATACAAACCTGTTTGCCATGTTCCTGACTGTCAGAATAAACCATGCGAATCTTTTTCGAGCCGATGGTCCGGCGAACGATAGCCGGTCTGTCATTCAACAATGTTGGTTTGTGGACATAAAACTCATCCGGGTTAACCGCACCCTGCACCACCATTTCACCTAAACCATAGGCTGAGGTGATAAATACCACCTGATCAAAGCCCGATTCAGTATCAATGGTGAACATCACTCCGGCAGAGGCTAAGTCAGAACGCACCATGCGCTGTACCCCGGCAGAGAGTGCTACACCACGGTGATCATAGCCCTGATGCACACGGTAAGAAATCGCACGGTCGTTAAACAGCGAAGCAAATACATGCTTAATCGCTACCATTACCGCATCAATACCCTGTACGTTAAGGAAAGTTTCTTGCTGGCCGGCAAACGATGCATCGGGCATGTCTTCGGCGGTTGCGGAAGAACGAACCGCAAATGAGGCTCCAACATTACCTTCTGACAGCGTTTGATAAGCCTGGTGAATCGCTTGTGTCAGTTCTGGCTGGAATGGCGTATCAATAATCCAGCTGCGAATTTGTGCCCCGGCATCTGCCAGTGCTTTTACGTCATCCACGTCAATCTGGTCGAGTAGCTGATAAATGCGCTGATTTACGCCACTTTGCTCAAGAAAATCATTAAACGCCTGAGCAGTAGTAGCAAAACCATTAGGAACCGATACGCCCAGTTCGCTCAGATTAGTGATCATTTCCCCTAAGGAGGCATTTTTGCCCCCAACACGATCAACATCATGCATTCCCAGTTGGTTGTACCAAACAACGTTATGTTGATTACTATTGATATCAGGCATCAGAGATGTTCCATTATTGAGTCAATAAAACAGATTAAATAGCAAAACAAGTTTTATACCGGACAGGTCAAAAATCCAGATACATAAGAAAGCTTACACAGCAATGCACAACTTATGAAATGGTTAATCGTTTCCGCATTTAAACTGAGTTTTCTTAGACTTATAAATATTGTACCTTGTTCGTAATCGCGCTTTTTATGCGCATATTCAACAACGGTTTTAGAACAATATTGTTCATATCGATAGCATGATTTTAATTAGGAGTTATCTCATGATTAAAATCAGCAACAGGAGAACGCCATGGAGCGTACGGTTTTCTATATTTCTGACGGCACGGCGATTACTGCTGAGGTATTAGGGCATGCGGTGTTATCTCAGTTTCCCATTAGTCTGAATCAATACACTATCCCTTTTGTTGAGAATGAGGCAAAAGCCCAAGAGGTTCGCCAGCAAATTGACGACCTGTACCAGAAAACCCAACAGAAGCCACTGGTGTTTTACTCTATCGTTTCACCGGAAATTCGCGCTGTTATTGAGGCTAGTCAGGGCTACTGTCAGAATATTGTTCATACTCTGGTTGCCCCTTTAAAGCAGGAATTAGGCATTGCTCCGTTGCCTTCCGCGCACCGTACTCATGGATTAACCGCCAGCAATCTGGTGAAGTATGACGCCCGTATCGCCGCGATTGATTACACTCTGGCGCACGATGATGGTATTTCATTACGCAATCTGGAAGAGGCTCAGGTGATTTTGTTAGGGGTTTCCCGCTGTGGTAAAACCCCTACCAGCCTCTATTTAGCCATGCAGTTTGGTATTCGGGCGGCTAACTATCCGTTTACCGCTGATGATATGGATAATATTCAGCTTCCCGCCGCGCTTAAACCATTCCAGCATAAGCTGTTTGGCCTCTCTATTGACCCGGAGCGGCTATCCGCCATTCGTCAGGAACGTAGGGAAAACAGTCGTTATGCCTCATTGCGTCAGTGCCGCATGGAGATTGCCGAGGTTGAAGCGCTATACCGTAAAAACAATATTCGCTTTCTTAACAGCACCAACTACTCCGTAGAAGAGATCTCTACCAAGCTGCTGGATATCTTAGGCATGAGCCGCAGAATGTATTAAAAGCTTATTAAGGGGAAGTGTAGACCACCTTCCCTTATTGTTTCTTTGGCTCATTTCTTTACTGCCAAACCTTTCCAGTAAGTGAGATAGAACATGATAATTAAACGAACTGTACTGTGATAATTATGGAATGAACCGGAACATAGTGAAATATGATGGGATAGATTCTGTAAGAGGATTGCAAGGACTGCAATAAAAATCAGGCTTAAATTTTTAAAGAGACCCAAACAATTCTGAGTCTCTTTTTGTTTTACCGTTACTCTTTTGGCAATTCATTAGAATCACCAGAAAACAGGTCACCTTGCATATCTCTGAGCGTCTCTTTACGAATCAATTTTACCACCTTATATACGTGCTGAACACTCACGCCGAATTTAGTAGCAACTTCATCGTGGTTGCGGCCATTAAAAGCCTCGAAGATTTGCAGGTGAGTTTGGGCACTCTTAAGCTGAGTACCTGACGGAAAGTAAATCAACTGCCCACACCATACCTGAGACATCCGTAGCGCCACTTCTTGGCCAAGGTGCTCAGCCGTTATACCTGAAACGCCGAGCACATCTTTCACGCTGTCTGTTACATGATCAGCTAGGTTCACCAGTAACTCTGGCCCCTTACTTTTAAACAGTCGATCTTGGGCTGCCTTACTCATTTTGTAGCCTCCGTTCTCGATGACCATTGCTTAAGGTGCTCAATCACAATGCTGGCTTTACGTTTATCCAGCCATTGTAGTGTATCCACTTTAACCATACGTTTAATAAAGTGGTTCAGGGCTGATTCAGTGCCGTTTTTGACAACACCGCGTTTAGCCAGCCCATGCCAAAGCGAACGGATTAACTCAAGCTGCGGGCGTAGTGAATTAGCTTGAGTTGGTACCTTGGCACGAACTTTGAAACCTAGCCCTTTTAAGTGGTCTAAAACGATACTAAGTTGCTTCGGTGACATTTCCCGCAATGAGGCTTTTGCTGTCAGCTTAGCCAAGATAGAACGGTATACATCCTCATCTAAACAAAGTTGCGTTTTAGCAATCTGAATAAGCTGGATCAGTTTTCCTCTTTCCATGTCATTCACCTTTTACTCGGCGGTTCCAGGCATTGGTCGCCCACAGTTTCTTTTGTTCAATTGAGCCAACGAACATAGCCGTTTGAACATCGCAGCTATGGCATCTGACAATCCATGCTTGATACGGATTATCGTCTTTATCCATCTCAAACAATTCGACATAGGAAGAACCACAGAAAGGGCAAGGTTTTAATTTATCCATTAGAACCACCCCTCATACTCACTTACAGGAACCCGCTCTGCTTCAATAGAAAACTGCAATTCTTCTCGATCATTACAATCAATTGAGTGCGCTTTTTTAGCAGCCGTAGCAAGACACTCAACAGCTTTAAGGTATTCATCGGAACGGAAGTTACCAACAGTGAAATGACCACAAAAAACTCGCCAAACAGTGCGCCGTTCTTCAGCTTGTTTTTCAGCTATGGCGTGTTGTATTGCATTTTGAAAGTCTTTCAACTGATACAGGTCTAGGTTGGCAATTCTTTCTTTATAGCTGCTCATTGCAATGCCCCTCAGCAGTTGAGATACCTAACCGATTGGCTAATTGGGCCAGCTTGAGTTGCTTAAAATGGTCAATTAGACCATCCATGCCATTTTGCCTAAGCTGCTCGATCATAATCTCTACATCTGCGGCTTCTTCAGCTAGTGATCGCTCATCTCCACAATGGTTAATAACACGGCTAGCTGCTGCTGATAGTTCACTGGCCTCCTCGGCCAGCTTACATAATTGTCGGTCATAGCCCCATTTTATAGTGGCGGCTTTAAATAGTGCTGCTTTATTCATCATCATGCCCTCTCAAGAGTTTGATGACATCAGAAGCCAACTTGTAGGCTTGTTCTCTATCAATACTGGCGAAATGCTTATCACGCAAATTTAGCCCTACCTCAGTATCGCTAAATCCCCAGGATGGAATTGCTGATACCCCGTTATACTCGCAACGAAGCGCTACAATTGGATGGTCATTTTCGTCATGAGTATCAGTGGTAATAAGTACTTGACCGATATCGTCAAATTCAAATAATTTTGCAAAATCCATATCACACCCCCGCAATATCTAAAGGGATATGAACCATCCGGCCATCATCAGCCTGTTCCCTGAAGTTCAGATAGGTTTTAGAGACAGCCACCTGTAATGAATCAGCAATAGCTTCCATCGCCTGAAGCCAACGCGGATCGTTAATCTTTATCCGACGCAGGGAGAGAATACGGGCAGTATTGAGCTGGCCTTCTTTATCAACCTCAAATGCATCGGTAATCAATGCCTGTAGGTTTTCATTCGCTCCCTTGGCCCACTCAGACAGACACTCATCAATAATGTCTTTAGCTATCTGTAACTCTGGTCCAAACGTCAGCGAATCCTGAACAGAGATCCGAATTTGCTCAGCGCCATCAAACGTGCTGAACGTTATGTTGCCTTTCTGGCCACCAAGGGTACGCTGATATTTTTCAGCCACTAGATCCAACCAGGCATAGCACTCATCAAATGTCTTTGTTTTAAAGGCTTTTAGGGTTTCATGGATATCACGAGCCTTCACTATTTGGGCTCTTACAAATGCATCCATTTCAAGGTCATAATCTGACACTTGGGTAACAGGTACTAAACGGCCTTTACGGTCTTTCATGTATCCATCAGGAACTTGTTTCATTTAATACCTCCCCATATACCTAAAACGACAATAACAATAATCCCAATAACTGAACCCCATACCGCTAGCCTGTCAGCTAAGGAAACTTTTCGATGATGCATAACATCATCGCCAGTGAGCTGATGAAGAAGATTATCAACAGGGATACGAATACAAGGACGGTGAAGATATAAAGGAATATCATCCTTATCTTTTGGTCGCTCCCACATGTCACCATGCATAAGCCCTAAGCCAGCCAGTTCATTTTCAGATGTCCAAGCAACTGGTGTGTTGGCTTCAGAACGCTGAAGTCTATCCATATTAGATATCCTCCCGTGTTTTCACTGACTCGATGATTAACTCACCGGTTACTTTTGGCGCACCAATGCGGCAAGCCAGATTCAGCGCACCGGTAACCAGATTATTCACCGCCAGCGGATAACAAAGGGAGCGTACCTTTACGCCCCTGGAAGAACCCCGGCCTTCAGTAACGCTGATACGTAACCGGTTGAGGATTTCATCAAAAGCGCTAGGCTCAAACAGAGTGGTATAGTCAATATTGATGCAGGCAAATTTATGCTTAATGTAGTCCTCTACCTTTAGATCTAACGGTTTCAGGTTAACAATCTCGGTACGCTGAACAACCTCACGCACCTCTGGATTGAACTCAGAAAGCTTGTACTGAAGCTCTGTCTGGCCGATTAAGATAATGGCTAGTAACTTTTTAAAGCCTTCCTGAAGCTCATAGAAGCGCTTCAGGTGCTTCAAGGTTGGGATAGGTAAACCGTGCGCCTCTTCGATGATCAATACATGCTTACGCCCAGTTAAAGCACTGGCTTTCAGTAAGTCGTGCATCTGACGCGCACGTGCCTCGGCAGAACGGCGGGGTTTAGCCTGAGGGTCAATGGCGTTAACGATGGCACCGCTGATATCAACACTCTTCAGCGCCTTACCTTTAACTTCATTATCTTCCATACCCAGAACATAAGGTTCGATAACCGTGATCGGTTCATGGTTGACGTTAATCCATTCGATAAGGTCTTGACGTAACGTTGACTTACCGGCACCTGACTCACCGATAACCGCCAACATTCCGCCATATTTAGCGGTTTGACGCATAGCCTCGCGCACATAGCGGATATCGTCAGACAGAAAAACGTCACTGTCTGACTGCATTTCGTCAGTAAATGGATCGCGCAGAATACGGAAGTGGGCGCGGGTTGCGCGACTTAGCGTATGTTTACGTAGTAACATATGGGTGGACTCCTTTTTTCCTAGTGGGGTGTCTACTGGTGCAGGGTTGTCCGCCAAGATTCCCTCTGCACCAGTTTCTTCTTCAAATACATCAACTAAAAATTCTTCTTTTAACCCTTTGTTAACTAGGGCGTCTTCTATCTGTTTCTTTATGGTTTCCTTGTCAATGCTACGGGGCCAAAGATTGTGGTTAATGATCAGGTTAACGGCGGCTTGGCTTAAGGTACCGTTTTTGTACTTAATCTGACGGGCAAGCTCTGTTTGCTTCATACCCAGCTTGCTCATCATTCGCTTTAGATTTAACGCCATAAATCCGTCCTTAAATCGCTCTTAGACCGTTGGTACCAGTATCCTGACCAACGGCAATTGGCTGGGTAAATAGCTGGATAACTGACTGAATATTGTCCTCAGGAATGCCATCTTTATACCGACTGGCCAACCATTTGTTCTCGTCAACACTCAGGCTACGACCAATAGCACTGGAAATTCTTAACATTGCGGCGGTAGCTGATAGCATTGATACTGGCGTTTTTAGGTGCTCAGGAGTATCAATCTCCGTACCTTGCTTAGGTAAGTAAGTTGGATGCTCAATATCATTGAAATAACCGTGAGCATTTAAGCCGCCAAACGGTACAGCCTGTTTAGCGCGTGACTTTTTAACTTCTTCAGGGGTTTGGCCAGGATAAGCCAGTTCATCCATTTCTTTGGATACTTGCTCAATGATGGTCTCCGGCTGAGATTTGTATTCTTCACCAATGACAGCGGCATCCAGTAACTGGCCAAAGCGGTCATAGTTGCGCTCAGGTTCGACACGATAGATCAACATTTCACCGTCATATCTCGGAGCCTGGATCTGAATGGCACAATCACCATAGACTAGCGCCCGAACGTAAACCTTACCTTTAACAGTGACGCCATCCAGCCCCTTAAGGGAGTATGACAAGGCCCTATCTGACTGAGGATGTTTAAAACCGATGGTCATATCATTACGAACGGTACGCTCCTGCTCTTTACTCGTCATTAATGCCTGGCAAACTTCAACAGAAGGCAGTAAGCGCAGTTCATCGGCCCGAATCAGTTGCCATAGGTCATGACGAGATATCGGTTCAGCCAAACCACGTCGATTTAAGCGAGTATCTTGCCCTGGAATACGGTTAGCGTTATATGCCTCAGCCCATGCGGTAGCTGCCTTGTTCAGTTGGGCGATATCTTCCACGGGCTCAAAGCGCAGACGGCTTTCAAATTGGGTTTCAATGATGTTATTAGCGTTCTCAACGCCGCCTTTGGCTCTAGCGTTACCGGCTTCATGCTCCAAATAGGTCACCTCAAGGTGTTCGAGCAAATTTTTAATAGCGCTAGAAGTGTTCGCAGAACCCTTATCCCAATAGATAATCTTCGGTACACCATGAAATAGCCGACTATCCTGCTTACTCCAGGCAAACATGAGGAACTGGAACAGAACATGCTGATTTTCACCTGCTGATTCCACATACCAAGGGACAAAATGGCCAGAAGCACGGTCATATAAGGTATAACGCCACACCTTGTATTTAATTTTGGCGTAGTTCTCCAACTTGTTCTTATAGAACTCACGCTCCCGCATGATGTATTGCTTATTTTTCATGTAATAAATCAGACAAAGAGACGGATCGACTTCATGAACATGATTAGGATGTAAAGCCCGTAATGCCTGAACCGGGTTAACCTGCATTTGGGCTTTCACGTTAAGCTTACGTGAGCGTAATAGCCGGTTAAGCTGAGAATTTGACACACCGAACTCATGGCCATTCTGTTCCAACATACCCCTAGCAGTGGTAGTGAATAAGGTTTGTTTGCCGTTATCACGAACAGACTCACGACTGGCGGCACCTAAGACAATTAGGGCATCACGAGATACGCTGGTTTTACCTTTATCAGAACGGGTTTTACGTTCACACTTCCAGCCGCACTGTTGCTTTAAACGACGATAAATAGTCTGCGGGGGCCAGCCTAAAAACTCCTGAGCCTCTTCAATAATGCTTCCTCGCTGACCATGAACTGCTAAGTCCAGTTTTTTGGCCAGTTCAATTAGGTAGCTGTGAATTTCGGGACTAGTAGACATAGCAACACTCCAGTTACATATCAGACGTGCGAATATCGCTCATAACCTGGTCAAATCGACCGCCAGCGGTTTCTATTTCGTCACCAAATTTGTCCCACAGGTCTTTGTACATGCGCTTAGTCTGTGAGAGTGTGATGACTAACGCCCCGTTGAGTATTAATAAGGTGTTATGTAGCGCTTCAGGCAACTGGAACGGTGCTTCAGGGTCATAATTAGGGTCGTTTTCCATTGCTTCAAACTGCAATTTTTCCATCATCTCAATGTGCTGACGATACTCATTAAATAAGGTATCTACCTCAGCCTGAGTCTGTGTTATCTGAACCTTTAAGGGCTCAAGGCGCTCATCTAAAGGAATAGTCTTGAGCTCGTATTTGTTAAGCTTCAGGCCCATTTCTTCCTTTTCTTTGCTGATGTCGGTGTTGCGCTTTTGCAGAGCGTTATAATCGGCCTGGGTATCATCAACTTTCTTCTTAAGCTCTTCTTTTTCTCTGGTATGCTTAGAAATGAATTCCTCAGCCAGCTCAACCAGTGCTTCTTTATCACCGGCTTTAGCAACTTCGATTAAGGCAACTTTTTCATCTTCAGGTAATTTGCGATATTGGCGCAATTCACGGTAACCGAGCCCCAAGCGAGATAGATTTTCTAGAGCTTGTTCACCAAAGGATTTTAGATTTGCTAAGTCTTCATCAATAGATGAGCGAGAGCTCCCTAATAATTGACAATATTCATCCCAAGTGCCGACAAGTCGGCACTCTTGGCCGTCAGGTAAAATGATGTTTTTGCCTGCCAATGCTTTGTATAGCTTGCTTTCTTTCACATGAGCCAATTTGGTTAAACTGACGACGTCGGCAAATTTTGCTATTGAACGAGCCATTTGCGCTTGCCCTAAAATCTGATTGGCAAGATCCCGTTCATCGTTATATTCAGTCTGAACAGTCGCCATCAGATTTTGATTAGTCACAATCTCATCTTCCACCGACGATGACTGGTAATCAGGATCTTCACGCAGTTGTTTCAGTACATCTTCAGTTTTGCCACTATAAATTTTCGTTGTCATAAATAGCCCTTATTGACTGATCCCAGACATAATCCGCTGGTTTGTTTCTTGGATCCGGTTCTGCAAATTGGCAACATGCTCTGCATGGGCCTGTGCAATACGTAGCATTTCAGTACTGTGAGCAAATAGACCGTTATCAAGTTTGATAACTAAGCCTTCCTCAATCAGCACACTCATCGCCCGACTTACGTTGGATGGCGAATCATCAATAGCTTCCGCTATTGCACTGTTTGAAATGCCAGTCAGGGTGTAACCCTTAATGGCTTTTAGTACTCTCAGAACGCGAGAACCTGATGTTGAGGTTGTCTTCATACTCTGGCCTCCAGCGGTTGAACCTGATGAACAACGGCATAGTCGGAAAACGGCGTATCACCAAGATCTTCCGAGCCGTCCAATTCAGCAAAATCAGCAATGCGGATAATGCTATAGGCTGGGTAGCCAAACTGACGCGGAACGCGTCGGATGAACGTACCGTGGTAAGGCGTTTTCAAACCAAATAGAGGGGTTATCAGCACACGCTGGCCGGGTTTTAGTTGGGTAGGCTTCATCGTTTGTTACTCCGAGTTTTTCGACTATGGAGGCGATACTGCTTTCTTAATAACCGAATGATTTCTAACTGATCGGCTAAAGGTTGATAGTCAACCAATTTGTTTTCATCCATGTTGTCAATAACGTATTCCCAGAGGTCTACCATTGACAAAAAATAACGATTAAGAAATATACCGTCCCCATCCAATTGATTATTTCTAAAGCCCCCAGCCCATAACATAGCGCCAGCAGTGAGACATAACTCGAGTGTCATAGGTGGGCTATTTGCCAATCTGAAATGGTCAGGAATATAAATTTTATTTCCATCACTAAGATGGTGATTAGAGCTTGGTTTGTTTCCCATATAATCCCTCTCTTAACAACCAGCATGAAAAACTCTGTTGGTGTGTCATGTAAAAGCCCTCTAAGCGGCCTGAACTTTAGCTTTTAGACCCAAAGCAACTGCGATTTCATGAGCCGTACCGAATCTGCCTTTCATACGACCATTCAGTACTGCGTAGACATAACTTGTTTTAAAACCATGTTCTTCAGCCCAAGCAGTTACAGTGATGCCCTTTGAATGAAACTGAGCTTTAACTTGTTCAGCGGTCATAACTTTTTGCATAGTGCTTCTCCTTTGTTTATGGAATACTTAGTAATCACTTTAATGTCATTATTGTATTCATTTGAATACATGTCAAGGTTAATGTTTTCGTATGACTACAATTGGAGCAAGGCTAAAAGAAGAACGTTCCCGAATGGGATTAACTCAAGATGATTTTGCTGCATTAGGTGGAGTCAAACGAGGGGCTCAAGTTAATTATGAAAAAGATGAGCGGGCTCCGGATGCGAACTATTTGTCTTCGATTGCAAACAATGGCGTTGATGTTCAGTACATCCTAATTGGTATACGTTCACAGGTTGAAATACCTGGCTCTGTAATGAATGAAATGAGAGATAATGGGGTTCTCCCTGGTCAAGCTATTGCATCACATCAATTAGGAACAACTCTTCCTATTGGTTCTGACAACAAACCAGTTACACCAGAGCTTTTGGATACTGAGTTACTTCACAGAATCGCTGCTATGCTAGATAACGCCGCCAAGCAAGCTGGCAAGCGCTGGACTATAGTACAGTTGGTTGACGCTGTTGCACTTGTGTATAACTTCCTGATACAGGAAGAGAATGTTAATGATGAAAAGATAGAACGGACATTACGATTAGTAGTGAACCGTTAATAATTATAACGAAGGTATCAGGAGGCTCAGGCATGAGCGGAAATCAAAATATTGAAGATTTAGCAAACCAAATAGCCAGTACTTTAGAAAGTCTCCCTAACGACGGCAAAGAACGCCAGATGACGATTACCATTGGTGGTAATAATCACGGTACTGTTGTTATGGGGTCGAATATCACTATAAACCCACCACCTGAACGTGTCCGTGAGCCCCAAGATATGAGCACATCTGAACTACAACAGTTACGTGAAAATTGGCAAGTAGAAGTACGTTCAGCATTTTGGCGAAAATGGTTCAACACCCCATCACTAATAGTTTTTGCCTTACTCATTGCTATGTTAGGCATGATTTTGTGGCCAATATCAGAATTTTCAGCTAGGGGTATTGCTTCTGCATTATTACAAAATAACGAGACTAATATTCTAACTTTCCCTGTCGTTATCGGTTTTGCCTCTCTACTACTGGCATCAGGCATCTGGTTTGACCGAGTAAGAAAAGTTGAAGATCGTTTAATTAAAGAAAATAAAGAACAGATTGACAATATTAACGTTATTTTGCGCCGCAGAGGCTATTAATAAGGATATTAAATTGGATGATTTAAAACAGGTTTTTCACCAAATAAAGTTAAAAGTAATAGCATCTGATGAGTTTTGTGGAGCATACCTTCACGCTTGGGATGCTGAAGTGTATCCGTTATTACATGAAGATATGGATACTGAGTTAGAGCAACCGCTAGAAGTATATGATTCAATATTTGATATCCCATCATCTAAAGTTGAAGTTGTTTTAAATTATATGAATCTTGCTTACCTGAGAAAGAAAGCACTGACGTTTTATGGGCTCGAAAAGGTATTTGGTGGTCAATATGATGAACAATATGGCCGGGGTGTGTTAGTCGATATTTGTCGATATCTGTATTTATCTGATTGCTTTTGTGAATCATTTTGGATTGGGCTTTTGGCTGAAGGCAAACACCCTGCCGAGGCCGGTTTTTTAACCCGTCCATTCAATAAATCTGAAATTTTATTGTCGTAGTTCACTGTTTTTAAATGCGACACTGAATAGCTTTTAGTTAATTTCATTTGTTATAACAGCTAGGATAAAGCAATGAATAAAATACCCTGTACATTTTTATTATTAGCAACCCTGACATATACGGGAATTGTCGCAGCAACTGATATTGTAAAACCACTCAATATTCCAGAGGCAAGAGAGAAAGCAGAATTGACAGTAAATACATTAATGTCACTTGAAAAAAAATTTATGGCTAATGTTCAGGCTGGTATGAGTGCTCAGCAAATGAAGCAAGAAATATCTCAACCATTATTCACATTACTTGAGCAGTGGCCTCATTCTTATGTTGATGACGGTGATGCTCAAGCACACTTTCTGAGCTGCCGTGATTCAATTAGTAATCTTCAGAGTGTGGTTTCATCTGTAGTTAAGCCAATGAGTAAAAATAAGGAAACCAATAAAAAGAGCTTTAATGTTGCATTAGAGCGTTATGAAGAATCAGGCCAAGTTTGTCAGAAAATGCTGAACATGACTGATAAAGAGCTAGCCGCAATTGACAAACAAAAGCGAGAAGCTAAGTGCACTAAAAAGAGTGTCATTTTTGACGTTGATAAAGGCGAAATGGTTGAGCAACCCAAACCTGCCTACTGTACTAAGTCATAATCCATCACCAGAAAATAAGCTTTAATCTCGGCTAAAATACCCAAACCCCAGCACCGCCTACTATGGCGGTGTTTTCAATTCTATTGGGGTTTAAATCATGTCGTTACTAAAAAGTGTCCGCCAACATCGTTTACTGACCTGGGCGTTAGCCACCGTCATCCTACTCGGCGTTATCGCCGTTCTGTCACCACAGCAGTTACCTGTCACTCTCTATAAGCTTTCTCTGGTCTCCTTAGCGGCGGTGATCGGGTATCACTTAGACCGGGCATTATTTCCGTATGCCAGCCCCGGTAGTTACTTGGTTGATAACTGGAAAGCTATCAGTGCTCACCCGATTAACGGAGTGGATAAACTTGAACCTGAATACCCGGTAATTAGTGGTTATCAGCGTATATTCGCCGCTGTTCTGTTGCGCCGGGCGATTGTCGTCATGGCCGTTATTCTTGGCGTAACATTGGGGCTGTAATCATGAGAGCCGTTATCTTACTTATCTTACTGATAACGGCCTGTCATCCGGTGCTGGCTTCAACAATACCGGCTGATGCGGCCCGTTATAAGCGCGACCTTATCCGTGTTTCCCATGCTGAATGGGGACTGGATGCACCGGTAGCCACTTTCGCTGCCCAAATCCATCAAGAAAGCCGCTGGCGCACTGATGCCCGTTCGCCAGTCGGCGCTCTTGGCTTAGCTCAGTTTATGCCAGGAACATCAAAGTGGATTGCCGGTACCTATCCTGACCGTCTCGACGGTAATCAACCCTATAACCCGATGTGGTCTCTACAAGCTCTGATTATCTATAACCGATGGCATTACCAGCGTATCCCCGCGCAGACAGATTGTGACCGCTGGGCCTTTACGCTAAGCGCCTACAACGGTGGCTTAGGCTGGGTTCAGCGTGACAAGAAGAAGGCAGCAGCTCAGGGGCTTGATGCCAGCCGTTATTGGGGCTCGGTTGAGTATGTTAATGCCGGGCGCAGCGCTGCCAACTTTAAGGAAAATCGGGGTTATCCAGACCGAATCATTAACCGCTGGCAACCGCTATATCAGGATGCTGGCTGGGGGATTGGTGTATGCAATTAAGAACCATCTACCTCATTTTTAGCGTCATTGCACTGGTGCTGGGTTTCTCCCGTTATTACTACCAACAGGGATTGTCCCAAGGCCAATTGGATTGCGCTCAAGGTAAAGCTGAATCGGCGCAAAGCCAGTTAAGCCAGTTCGTATCGGCCAGTCAGCAATTGGCCATCAATGCAAACCGAGCCAGCAAAAACCTGTCGGTAAAAATAGCGGCCCAAACGGCTGCTGACCAACACAGTACCCAGGAGATCCGCTATGTACTTAAAACAGTTACTCGCAATCGCTGTGAGTTTCCTCCTGATGTCATGCACCAACTTGAACAGGCCAGACTACGAGCCAATCAGGCTGCTACCAGCGGCATTGGCAGTGAGCTGTCTCCCTCTGCCAGCACCGGAGAATAACGGTGATGACGCTATCGTTATTGCATTAAAACAGGCTTATGACGGCTATGGCCTGTGTGCCGGACGTTACGTTGAGTTACTTAATTATCTACAGGATTTAGACGATGGACGATATTGATCGCGCTAGTGAGCTGGAAACCCAGCAACGGGAACGCGCACTAAAAGCTCGACAGCAGCCTGACACTATTGGTAGCAGCCGTTGCTTTGATTGTGACGACCCCATACCTGAAGAGCGGCGTAAAGCATTACCCAGCGTTATCCGTTGTGTGCATTGCCAACAAATTCATGAAATTTGGGGAAGCAAATGATTATCGAAGTGAAGTTTTGGGAAGTGCTATCCCTACTTATGGCATTTATGGGTTTTGTCTTTGCGGCTGGAAAAATCTTGATGGCTCAGGTTGAAAAACGCCTAGATATCCGATTTGAAGAGCTGGAGAACGCCCGGAAGAAAACAGAAAGCGGCCATATGCGGATGGAGCGTGAGTTTTTGGAGTTCAAAGCCACGTTACCGCTGGAATATGTCCGTCGTGATGACTTTATACGCAGCCAGACAGTGATAGAAGCCAAGCTGGATGCACTCTATAACCGCTTAGATTCCATCGGTAAACAGAAGTGAACTGAGATAAGGAGAATGCAATGGACTATCAACGTCACCGCCGTGAAGCAATGCGCTGGAATATACTGCTGATGCTGTATAAATCGCGCCCGTATACCACGAATGAACGTTTTATTGTGGACGTTATTGGGGCAATTTATCCCGATGTAACCGCGCTGGAGCTACGTCAAGAATTAGATTACCTGGCTGACCGCAAAATGCTGGAGTTAAACAAACAGCCATCAGGTATCTGGTTTTCCGACCTTACTCGTTTGGGTGTTGATCTGGTGGAATACACCATAGATTGTGGGCCGGGTATCGCTCGCCCCATGAAATACTGGAGTGAATGACCATGGCCAGACGCAGCACTATCGACAAGCTACCGGCTGAGGTTCGTCATTGGCTGGAACGTGCTCTGACAGATAGTAATTTCAGTGGCTATCAGGAACTGGAAGAACTGATGCAGGGGAAAGGCTATCAAATCAGCAAGTCTGCGATCTTCCGTTACGGTAAAAAGATTGAAAAACGGTTTGCCACCATCAAAGCCAGTACTGAAGCTGCCCGTCTCCTGACTGAAGGTGCGTCTGATGACAAAGATGCACGTTCAGAAGCCATTATTGCCCTTGTTCAAAGCGAGCTATTTGAAACCCTGATCAACCTTCAGGAAGCGGACGAGACTGAAGACAAAGAGAAACGGGTTAACTTGCTGTCTACGGCGGCTAAGAATATAGCCACGCTCACCCGAGCCAGCGTTAACCTAAAACGTTACCAGGCTGATATTCGCAAAGAGGTTAGAGAGGAACTGCTACGCGAACAAAGCGCCAATCTGGATAAAGAAGCTAAAGCCCAGGGGCTGGATGAAAACGCCGTTCAGTTCTGGCGTGAAAAAATCTTGGGGATCAAGTAATGAAGCCGCTAGCCTCAACCTTGCGCGTTGTTGAATGGGAAGAATTACCATCCCGCGCGCGTGATATTCCCAGTAACTTTAATCCTACGGCTGAAGGTGTGCTAATGGCTCACCAGATTGAGGTTTTGAAGATTAAAACCTCAATTCTTGCCATACCTAAAGGGCGGCGTACCGGTATTACCTTTGCCTTTGGTTTTGAGGCTGTATTGACCGCTGCATCACAGAAAGCGATTGGGGGTATGGATGTCTTCTATATCGGTGATACAAAAGAAAAAGGCTTAGAGTTCATTGGGTATTGTGCCAAGTTCTCCCGTGTTATTGCGGAACAGCAAAGTGCTTCAGTTTCCAGCATCGAAGAGTTCTTATTTGAAGATCAGGATGAGAACGGTAAAACCCGCCATATTACCGCTTACCGGATACGGTACTCATCTGGTTATCAGGTTGTCGCACTCTCATCCCGTCCGGCAAATATCCGAGGTTTGCAAGGGCTGGTTATTATTGATGAGGCGGCATTCCATCAGGATGTTCAAGGCGTGCTAGACGCGGCTACGGCGCTACTCATTTGGGGGGGGCGCATTATCGTTATCTCTTCCCACAAGGGTAAAAGTAATCCGTTCAATCAGTTTGTTAATGATATTGAAAATGGCCTTTATGGGCCTGATGCCTCTGTATATCGGGTGACGTTTGATGATGCTGTGGCGAACGGGCTCTTTGAGCGCGTTTGTTTCATGAAGGGTGAAGCCCCGACAGTAGAAAGCAAGAAAGCCTGGTATACACGAATTCGTAACGCTTATGGCCCCCGTAAAGCGGCGATGCGTGAGGAGTTAGATGCTATTCCACGTGATGGCAACGGTGTGTGTATTCCGGGTGTCTGGATTGAAAACGCCATGCCACCCAGTCCTGACCGTGTGGTGTTACGCCTGATTCTAGATGATGACTTTGCCAAAAAGCCTAATGAAGAACGGAAGTCTTTTGTGGCTGACTGGATAGCGCGTTATTTAGAGCCAGTCATCGAAAAACTGGATAAAAACCTACGCTATGCCTTTGGTGAAGACTTTGCCCGTCACCGTGACTTTTCCTCAGTTCTACTGATGGCGGTGTTGCCTAATCTCTATCGTGACGTGCCACTTATCATTGAGATGCACAAGGTTCCTACCAGACAGCAGGAACAGATCCTTTGGCACTTACTCCACGCTATCCAGCGTTTTTCTGGGGGAATGGATGCTACCGGCCCCGGCCAGACATTGGCTGAATATACCGCTGATGAATTTGGTCATGACCGTATTGCCCAGGTCAATTTAAGCCGTTCATGGTATGGCACGTGGATGCCTAAGATGATCCAAGGGTTTGAGGACGGCATTATCACTTTACCCGCTGACGATAACGTCAAACAGGATATTCACTCCATAGAAGAGATTGACGGTATTCCTATGCTGTCGTCTGTTCGCAAAGAAGATTTGAAAGAACCCGAGCTCTATCGCCATGGTGACACGGCCATTGCACTGGTTTTAGCCTGGTATGCCTCCATTGAAATGAATAAAGGCCCGGTCAAGGCCCATTCACGTGGTAAACGGGCAACCACACAACTGTTAAAAGGATACAAATAATGAGTCAGGGTATTTGGGTTAGTCCGAATGAATTTGTTTCTTTCTCCGAGCTAAATAGACCATCGAAAGAGGCTGTAGCGACCCGTTCACGCGTTAATGGCTCATTAGGGATTAGTGGCAAATTACAAAATCCCGATCCTGTCCTGCGTAAAATGGGCAAAAGTATCGAGGTTTATCGTGACTTGACGGCTGATGCTCACGTAGGTGGTTGCGTTCGTCGCCGTAAGTCAGCCGTTCTTGCCCTTGAACATGGTTTTGATCGGGAAAATGCTAATCCTCAGGTGGTTAATTTTTTAGAAAATGTGCTGGCAAAACTTCATATGAGAAGCATCATCAGCGGCGCGTTAGATGCTCCATTATTTGGTTATACGCCACTTGAGGTGATGTGGGCGGATGTTGATGATCACCTTGTCCCAGTCGATGTTGTTGCTAAGCCCGCTGAATGGTTCTTTTTTGACGATGAGAACCGGCTCCGTATGCGTACTAAAGATGATAAAGACGGTATTTTACTACCTGAGCGTAAGTTTATCTTATTCCGTCAGGATGCTACTTATGAGAACCCTTACGGCATTGCTGATCTGAGCCGTTGTTTCTGGCCAACCACATTTAAACGTGGTGGTTTTGAGTTCTGGCTGAAGTTTACCGAGAAATACGGTAGCCCGTTCCTAGTCGGTAAACACCCGCGCAATACCCATAACACCGAAGTAGATGCGTTATTGGATAGCCTTGAAGCAATGGTTCAGGATGCAGTAGCCGCAATTCCTGATGATAGCTCAATAGAGATTTTGGAAGCTGCCGGTAAAGGTAGTAGTGCTGATGTATATGAGCGTTTCTTGATGTTCTGCCGCTCTGAAGTCAGTATTGCTCTGACCGGAACGAACCAGACAACGGAAGCCGATACTACCAATGCCAGTGCTCAGGCAGGATTAACTGTGACTGAGGATATCAGGGATGCTGATGCGGAGTTAGTCTCTGAAGGCATCAATATACTAGCCCGTTGGACTGTAGAACTGAATTTTTCAGAAAATGAAGAAGTACCCGTTTGGTCAATTCGTACACCAAAATCTATTGATAAAACGCAAGCCGAACGCGATCAAATCCTTAAAACCGCTGGCGCTAACTTTACCAACGAGTACTTTATTCGTGAATATAACCTGAAGGAAGGCGATTTAGGCGAACAACTTCCACCATCAGACGGTATGGGTTATCCCTCATTTGCTGAAAGTAAATCTCAAAAGCATGACCCGATTAAAGCCGCTGCTGACCAACTTAGCCGAGAGACGCAACCCATTATTGATGGTTGGATTGAGCGTATTCGCAGTTTTGCGGAGAAGGCTAAAAACATGGAAGAGCTTCAGGAACGGCTATTAGCCGAGTTCGATAATCTGCCTGAAGATGAGCTAGCCCAAGCGATGGCCAGCGCATTTACCGTGATTAACTTACAAGGTCGTGATGAGGTGAATAATGGCCGTTAAAGGTGTTTTCGGGCAAAAATTTAACCAGCAAAGTGATTACTTCAAACAGAAGTTGGCTATCCCCAGTGAGCGCTGGGATGATATTTCCAGAGAACAGCACGATCATGGATTTATTGTTGCTGGAGCGACAAAAGCGGCCTTAGTGAGTGATTTTAAAAAAGCCATGCAGTCGGTCATGGATGAAGGGAAAAGTATCCAATGGTTTCGCCAGAACTTTGACCAAATTGTGGAAAAACAAGGTTGGAAAGGCTGGACAGGTGAAGGCAGTAAAGCGGGTAAAGCCTGGCGCACCGAAGTAATCTATACCCAGAATCTTAAATCGTCTCACGCCGCTGGCCGTTATGAACAACTGACTGACCCAGAGGTGTTGGCTGAACGTCCCTATTGGCGTTATGTGCACCGTTCTAGCCTGAACCCTCGCCCTGAGCACGAAAAATGGAATGATTTAGTTTTACCCGCTGATGATCCTTTCTGGGATGAGCATTATCCCCCAAATGGTTTTGGCTGTAATTGCATCGTGGAATCATGCAGTGGGCGGGATTTAAAGAAATTAGGTAAGGCTGGCCCTGATATGTCCCCAACTCGAAATACTCAGCTATATACCGATAAAAATACTGGCGAACAGCGCCTAGTCCCTGAGGGTATTACACCAGGTTTTGATTATGCACCGGGTAAAAGTGCTGCTCAAAATGCCCTTGCTGCTAATGAACAGCAACTCGCTTCATTTGATGCGGCGATTGCTCGTAAGAATGCAGAGAAATTGATTAATTCAGACGTTTTCTTGTCATTTTTTAATGGTCGAATGAAAGGCAATTTTCCGGTTGCTGTGGTCAACCGACAGCAGATGACTGAGATGGCAATAAAAAGCCCAGTATTGTCACTTAAACGAAGTGCTGTAATGAAGCTACGGACTCAATATCCCGATTTAAGCCCGTCAGACTTTCGCCAGCTACAAACCCAGTTAGATAACGCCCAGTGGCAGCAGAACAGTCAGGGTGAAAGGCAAACCGTTGTGAGTATTTCAGGTAAATCGTGGAACGTTCGAGCGAAGCCAACCGCCTCCGGTACCTATATTGAAATGGATCAAGCATAGTTATGGCCAAAATCACCGTACAACTCGACAGTGCGCCGGTTAATCAGCTACTGAGCCAGATTGAACAGGCGGGTTTAGACCTGACACCGGTATTTAAAAACATCGGTGAAATCCTTCTTAACAGTACCCGCCGCCGTTTTGAAGTGGGTATGGGGCCATTAGGTGAACAATGGGCCGCAAATAGTGACGTGACGCTGGCCAATAAGCGGGATACCAGGCCACTGATTGGCGATACCCGCAGCCTGTCTACTCAGATTAACTACCAGTCTGATGCTAATCACGTGCTGCTTGGTTCGCTAATGGAGTACGGCGGCACCCAACATTTTGGGGCGAAAAAAGGCCAATACGGTCAAACTCGGTATGGTGTACCTCTGCCCTGGGGGGATATTGAAGCACGGCCCTACATCGGTCTGTCGTCTGAAGATGAGGAAGATATTATTGATCTGCTGTCTAACCATTTAGCCAGAGCAGCGGGAACATCAGATTAATCGTCAATTTAAGGCTGGCTAAGCCGTTTTCACCTGTTTAACCAGCCTTTGTCTGTCTTTGCTCGTTTACATCGCTAAAAGGCTATTATAAATCGATATAGCCCCACTTAAGCCACCGTTCTTATCTACCCTTTACGGTTTCGTTAAATACCTATCTCTCAGTCTCTTATTTAACCCCGATTAAAATCACCAAACCGGATAATTTGACATGGTAGCCATGACTAACAACAGCATGGTGAATATTAATGTCCAAACTTATCCATATCTTTAAGCCTGGTACCCATCAGCCGATGGAAGGCGAACCTATCTCTTTCACCTTGAAAGACTTTGAAGCCACCGTTCGCGCCTACAATATGGATCTGCATGAAGCACCGCTGGTTGTTGGCCACCCGAAACACAATAACCCTGCCTATGGTTGGGTAAAGCAAATGATTGCCACACCTGAAGGGCTCTTCATTGAACCCCATCAGGTTGATGAGGCATTTGCTGAACTCGTCCGTTCTGCCCGATTTAAAAAGATATCACCTTCCTTTTACGAACCGGATGAACCTAGTAATCCAGTACCTGGCGTTTATTACCTGCGCCACGTTGGTTTTCTGGGGGCTATGCCACCTGCCGTAAAGGGGTTGAAGGCGATTGAATTTGCGGATGGTGGACAAGGTATTGTGTGTTTTAACGAAAATCTTAATGAGGATACCAATATGGCTGATGCAGCTAATCCAACCGATAAAAAAGGTTTGCTGGCGCGACTAGTCGCTTTTCTGACTAAAGAGCTGGGTGAAGAAAAGGCCGCTGAAATCATTACTGAAGAAGGTGCTGCCGCTATTCAGGGTGCCGTGGCGGATGCTGCACCGGCAACCGTTAAAACTGACCTTCCTGCTGATGCCGGTGCGGATGAAATTTTACCGGAAGTCGCCGCTCAGTTAGTGGCTGTGTCGGAAGAAAATCAGCGATTAAAAGCAGAAAACGAAGAGCTACTGGAACAAGCGGAAGAGCTGGAAATTGATGGTGAGAGTGCTGATTTTGCCGAAGTGATTCGTCGCAAGGTCAAGCCTAGCCACCGTGCAGCCGTTCGAGCCATGCTTAAAGCCGCATCTAAAAAGCGCGGTACCAGTAAGTTGGAATTTAGTGAAGGTGGTAAGAACAAACCGCTTACGCCTGCTATTCAGGCATTTATTCGTTCTCTTCCTGATGTAGTGGATTTCAGTGAAGTGGCCAGAAAAGGTAATACGCCCCGTAATACTTCCGTCAACCCACTGTTAGCTGACGCAGAACGCCGCGCCAACCGCAATAAATAGGAGTCATTCAGTCATGACAACGTATACCGAACCCAAGCAATTAGCGGATGTGCTCATCGTAGAAGTTAAGCCTGGATGGACGAAAGACCGGGGCATGATTGCCGCCGATAAGCATTATGAAATTGGTGCTGTACTGGCCAAAGTCTCCGGTAAATATCAGCTGATTGACATGGCTGGTACCGGTGCGGCTAAAAAAGCCGTCGCTGTGCTGGCTCAGCGTGTTGACACCACCGGTGGTGAACGGCTGGCGGCAATCATTGCCCGTGGTGCCGCAGTGGCATTAGATGGTCTTGAATGGCCTGAAGGTATTACTGACGTGCAGAAAGCTACCGCGCTCAGTGAGCTTGAATCCCTAGGCATTATTGCCAGAGAACAAATTTAATTCCGTTCAGCCGCCTTATATCTCTAAAGGAAAGACACAATGAACTTAGCAGACCTGTTTACCACATCCACTCTAACCAGTGCGATTAACAAATTACCGGCGGTACCCACCCGCGCCGGTGAGTTAGGCATTTTTGAAGAAGAAGGTATTGCAACCACTTCCGTTATCGTCGAAAGCCGGGATGGACGATTATTTCTGGTACCCAATATCAGCCGTAGTGACGATCCTACGCCAGTTAAAAGCGATAAACGTAAGCGCCGTACTTTTGAAACGGCCCATTTACCGACTTCCGATCAATTATTGCCATCCGAATTACAAAATTTTCAACCTTTTGGAGACAGTGATTCAACAGACTATCAGGCACAAGCGATTAACAATAAGCTGGAAAAAATGAAAAACAGCTTAGAAGTGACCCGTGAATTTCAGCGTATTGGTGCGCTCCGTGGTCGTATTCTTGATGCTGATGGCTCGGTGATTTATGACCTATTCTCTGAATTCGACGTGACGCAAAAACGGATTATGGTGCCATTAAATGTTGCTGGTACCGACGTTCGCAAGCTCCTAATGAATGCCAAGCGACACAGTGAGTCAAAACTGACTGGTGCCATGGTGACCGGTTACAAAGCTTTCTGCGGCCCGGACTGGTTTGATGCCTTTGTGGCTCATCCTAATGTTGAAAAAGCTTATGCCGGTTATCAGGAAGCGGCGGATCGTTTGGGCGGTGATATGCGTAAAGGCTTCACCTTTGGTGGTATTGAATTTGAAGAGTATAACGCCAGCGTCTCCAAACAGGACTTCTTCCCATCTGACGTTGCTCAAGTTTTCCCGCTAGCCAAAGGCGGTGTTTACAAGATGTATAACGCCCCAGCCAACTATAACGAGACGGTCAACACGATTGGCTTACCGTTATATGCCAAAGCGGAAGAACGCAGCATGGGTAAAGGCTGGGATTTAGAAGCCCAGGCTAACCCGCTGGCCATTTGTACTTACCCTGAAGCCCTTGTTGAACTGAAGATGAGCTAAGGAAACGGTCATGCGCTACTGCACACTGAGTGATTTGGAACGGGCAGTTCCCAAACAAACGCTAATCCATTTATCCCACGATGATCCAGCATCGGAAAACTATGATGCTGCCGTTTTGGAAGATGCGATCAACTATGCTGAAGAGCTGGCAGATGGTTATTTAGTCTCCCGTTACCCTCTGCCATTGTCATCCGTTCCGACCATTATTCGTGATGCAGTAGTGTATCTGGCCCGTTACTGGCTTTATCAGCGCCGTCCTGAAGGGGCGATGCCGGAAGTGGTCAAAGATGGCAAAAAGGATGCCCTGGATACCTTAAGCCAGATCCAGAAAGGTACTATCTCCCTGAATGTCAAAATAGACGATACCGTGGTTGAAACCAATGCGCCCAGCGTATTTAGAGTTTCGGCATCTAAACGTCTGTGGGGAAAGAAAACGCTGGAGAAATGGCGATGAGCATCACAATTGACATCTTAGATGGCATTTTAAACCGATTGAAAGAGGTTCATGGCCGGGAGCTGGCGATCGAATATTTTCCTGAGCAGCCAGCTAACTATCGTCTTAACCATCCTGTGGGTGCGGTACTTATCAGTTATTCCCGCAGTAGCTTTGCGACCAATGAGGCGATAGACAGTACCTGGATGAATCGTGAGATGACCATTCCCCTCACGCTGATGTTTCGCCAGTTACACGGTAAAGCCGGTGTTATCGCTTATCTCGATAAACTGCGGTTAACCCTAACCGGCTGGATCCCCCCTCACTGTGATGTGCCTCTTAAACCGGTCAGTGAGTCCTTTTTGGCTCAAAACGTCGGCGTGTGGCAATACGCTTTGGATTTTACCACCCAGACTAATCAGATACAGGCTGATATGGGGCTTTCACCCAACTTAGCTTATGAGGATATTCCATGAAATTTACACCCTATCTGTATCACGGGCCACAAAGCAGCGTCACTGTGCGCTTTACTGGCCCTGATGGCACAGAGCAAGAAAAGGACATCATGCTCTATCCGGGCCTTTCTATAGAGTTACCCAGTGAACATGAATATACCCAAACGTTAATAGCCCAAAAGCTGTTAACACCACTGGCACCTGTCGCTAAAACCGTCAAAGGTGAGGCGAAAACCAAGGAGCAAAAAGACGATGGCCGCTAACTTCTTACATGGCGTTGAAACCCTTGAGATTGAAAATGGGCCTCGCGCCATTCGGGTGGTTAAATCCGCTGTTATTGGCTTGATTGGTACTGCACCTTGTGGGCCAGTTAATGATTTAACCCTGTGTTTGTCTGAAAGTGCCGGTGCCGAATTTGGCCCTCGGTTAAGCAATTTCTCTATCCCATATGCCCTGAAAGCCATTTACGATCATGGTGCCGGTACCGTCTTTATCATTAACGTTCTTGACCCAGATAAACACCGTAATGAAGCCACTGGCCATTCAATAACCTTCGGTGTGAATAATCGGGCTTCTCTGCCTCATGCCGCCATTATTTCTGCTGTCGTAAAAGCGGATAATGTCACTTATGTGGCAGATACGGATTACACCATCAATCTGGTCACTGGTGAGCTGATCCGAATGACCACTGGCAGTATTCCGGCAAAAGGGACCGTCACGGTGGACTATACCTATGCCGACCCAAGTAAAGTGACACCGGCTGATATTATTGGTGCGGTTAATGCGGCTGGAAATCGCACCGGCTTAAATGCGCTCGAAGATGCCTATAACCGATATGGCTTCTTTGCAAAACTCATTATTGCGCCGGGCTTTAGTACTCTAAATAGTGTCAGTACGGAGCTTATTGCCGCTGCTGATAAATATGGTGCTATGGCATTAATCGATGCACCGATTGGTACCACGCCTAACCAAGCTATCAGTGGCCGTGGCCCGATGGGTACGATTAACTTTGCCACCTCAAGCGATCGGGCAATTCTCTGTTACCCACATCTGAAGGTCTATGATTCAGCGACCAACAGTAACTTTTTAGAACCAATGTCACAGCGCCAGGCCGGGCTTATGGCTGCAAAAGACCTTGAGCGCGGTTATTGGTGGAGTCCGTCCAATACTGAGTTTAAAGGTATTGTCGGTGCTGAACGTTCACTGTCTGCTCGTATTGATGATCCAAATAGTGAAGTCAATCTTCTGAATGAAAATGGCATCGTGACGGTCTTCAACAGTTTTGGTACCGGTTTACGCTCTTGGGGAAACCGATCCGCAGCCTGGCCATCGACGACCCATATGAAGAACTTCATCTCCGTTCGTCGGGTAAAAGACATCATTGATGAGAGTATCCGCTATTCATCCCTACAGTTTGTGGATATGCCCATCACGCAGGCCGTCATTGATGCCATTGTTGAATCGGTCAATCAGTTCTTCAGAAAGCTGATTGGTGATGGTGCACTATTGGGTGGCGAGTGCTGGTATGACGCAGAACGCAACCCTCAAACTCAATTAGAACTGGGAAATGTTCTGTTTCAGTACAAGATGACACCGCCACCACCCATGGAGCGCATCACGTATGAGTCAGAGATTACCGGTGAATATCTTGCAGCCCTGAAAGGAGGTAACTGATTATGGCGGGTTTTCAAGCGCACAGAATTAATAACGCGGCGGTTTATCTTGACGGTAACAGCTATCTGGCAAAAGCATCTGAAGTGGATTTAGGCAGTGTTAAAACCGTGATGTCCGACTTTAACGGCCTTGGGCTTGTTGGTGTGATTGAACTGCCTGATGGTTTAGATAAAGTGGAGGGAAAGATAGTCTGGAACTCCCTTTATCAAGATGCTGTCAGTAAAATTGCTACACCGTTTACAACAGTTTCTCTGCAATGCCGTAGCAATATTGACGTGCATACAAGCCAGGGGCGAGTTGACCAGTTGCCCCTCGTTACACTCATGACGGTAGCATTCAAAGAATACCAACTCGGTAGTTTTAAACCCCGAGAGGCGACAACGTTTGAAACACCATTTAGCGTGACATCAATCAGACAGCTCGTGAATGGGAAAGAGACCTTGATGTTAGATTACCTCACCAATATTTATCGGGTGGATGGTAAAGACCAACTTGCTAAATATCGGGCTAATATTGGCCAATAGTCAGTATTCACGTTACTGCTCAAATACCCGGACATGTTCCGGGTGTTTTTTTAAACCCCGCTAAAATAACTGTCAATCAATAAGCTACAGAATCAGGGCTCAATAGTTTTTCCTTTTAGTTCTCTTCTGGAGCCTGAATATGAGCAAGAAAGCTGATTTCCTCACTGATACCAAAATCCCTTTATTACGTTCTCTTACCCTCGGTACCGGCGAAACCCTAAGTGAACTGGTTATGCGTGTACCTACCCGTGGTGACATGCGTAAAGCCCAGCGCCATAGCAAAGAACAGGCTGATTCGGAAACCTTTCTGTTTGCTCTTTTGACTGGTCTGACGATGGAAGATATTGATGCACTAACGCTTGCTGATAGCGCTGAGGTATCAAAAACCTTTCGCCACTTATGTGGAGAATCTACCGACGAGTCCTGAAAACTTACAGTCTATCGATGAATGGCTGGTACTCGAATTTCGATTGTCACCGGCTGAGATAGATAACCTGAGTTTTGTTGACGAATACTGGCGGTGGTTTGAACTGGCTCAAGAGCGGAATAACCAGCGCATTGAAGCGATGAATCAATAATATAGAGGCGTTATGAGTAATACTATCTCTGTAGGTCTACGCCTGGGAGCGGTGCTTGATAACGCCTTTAGCTCTGTTTTTGGTAATGCCAATACTACCGTTAACCGGCTAGGCCGAACCACTGAAGCCTTATCCCAGCGCCAGCAGCGCCTAGGCCAGATTATGAGCCGGGCTCTGAGCCACCCCACCCGAAATATTCAAGCACTGCGTACCCAATATGAGCGCCTGGGCCAATCCCTTGACCGACTAAGAACCAAACAAACCAAGCTCAATGCCGCCATGGCCAAACAAAAGGCGTTAGCCGATCAGCGCCAGGCCATGGGCGGGGAAATGATGGGCACCGCCGCTGCGGCCTGGGGGAATGCCACCATGCTCAGGGAGAGCGTTGGCCGTAGTGCCGAACTTAAAGATAGCTTGAGGGATGCACGGATCAAAGGCAGCTTAAGCGCTGAAGATGAAGCTCAGTTAGGTAAAGTCGTTCGAGATGCAGTAAAAGGCACAAATCAAGGCCATATGGAACTCTCTGTTGGTGTCGGCCAGTTGGTGGAAGGCGGTACCAGCATGGAGGAGATCCAAGCTTATGCTCCATTACTCGGAAAGGCTGTCACAGGGCTACGAATCAGCATGGATCAAGGTGCCGAGTCATTTCTGGCATTACGTGATATGGGTGTTGGCAGTGAAGAGCAAATGCGCCAGGCGCTTGATCAACTGATTTGGTCAGGTAAGCAAGGCGGTTATGGCATGGCTAATATGTTTAATGCCATTGGCCAACTCGGTGATGAAATTAAGAAAAATAAGCTGGGCATGGATTCCTTGGGGGATATTGCAGCCACCTTACAGATTGGTGATGGCACGATGGGAGCCGAAAATGCCATGTCTGGGCTGAAAGGCTGGCTGACAGAAATGAACACGGATAAACGTGCTGCTGCGTTTTCCAGTGCCTACAAAACTATCGATCCCAATGCAGAATTCGATTACCAAGCATCCATGAAACAAGCTGTTGCTAATGGATATAGCGAATTTGAAGCCAGTATGAAAATTGCCAGTGGTTTCTTAGAGAAGCGACTCGGCGCGGCGGGTATGGCTGAGATGAATAAGTACAAGGGAAATGCGGAAAAACAAGCTGAACTCATGGAGAAATTTGGCCTGTCTGAAATATTTAAGGATAACAATCAGGTCAATATGGTGCTGGGTTACCGGCAGAATAAAGAAGAGTATGACCGTATTCGCGATGGTGGAAAATCTAACGGTGAGTCAGCCGGGACATTACAACAAACCGCTGATTTACGCATGGATTCCCCTATGGAGAAGTTTAAAGCCTTTGGTAATACCCTAAAAGAGCTCTCCATTACGGTAGGTGATGCATTATTACCGCCAGTCATCCAGTTGGTGGATACGCTGATGCCCATTATTGGCAATATTTCAGGATGGATAGCCGCAAACCCTAAGTTGGTTGCCGGTCTTGTCGGAGCCGCTACGGCTGTCGTCGCCCTTAAAGTGGCCACATTAGGTGCGTCCTGGGGCATGAATTTCTTCGTCAAATCGCCGATGGCCATGTTGAACGTTGCCCTGGCTAACAGCAGTGCCAAGCTGGAGCTGTTCCGTGCTCGTATGTTGCTAGGTTCAGCCACTGGCACAAGATTCAGTAGTGTATTCCCTGGCATAGCGGCATCAGTGACCACGCTCGGTAAAACCTTTGCCAGCGTTGGGCGGATGATGTTCTTAAGCCCTATCGGGTTGGTGATTGGGGCTATTGCCGTGGCCGCTTTGCTGATTTACAAGTACTGGCAACCTATCAAGGCCTTTTTCAGCGGTGTATTTGAGGGTATTGCCGAAGCCGTTGAGCCTATCGGTGCCGCCTTTACTGAAGTCTTTGGCCCCGTCGGTGAGCTGTTTAAGCCTCTGGTTGAATGGGTATCCAAAGCCTGGAATTGGGTTAATAAGTTATTTGAGCCTGTTAACTCTACGGCTCAAGAACTGACGAACGCCAAGGACGCAGGACGGTCATTTGGTCAGGTGTTAGGCCAAGCCATCAATATTGTGTTACTTCCCTTAAAGCTTATGTTCAAGGCAGTCGGTTTAGTCTCAGAAGGGATTAAAGCCGCGTTCGCCTGGTCACCGATGGAAACTATCAGAACGGTCTGGGGAAGTATCTCCGGCTGGTTCAGTAGTACCTGGGACACAATCACCGGTTCTGTTAGCAGTGGTATTCAGAGTGCGTCAGATAAAATCACCAGTTGGTCTCCTTTGGATATGTTCAAAAACCTTTTCAGCAGCGTTTTAAGCTGGTTTGGTGTTGAACTGCCTGGTTCATTCTCAGCGGCAGGTGAAGCCATTCTGGATGGGCTGATTACCGGTATCACTAGTAAAGCTGCTGCCGTCAAGGACTCTATTTTGGGTTTAGGGAGTTCTATCAGTGGTTGGTTCCAGGGCAAACTCGATATTCATTCGCCGAGCAAGGTATTCATAGGCTTTGGTGAAAATATTTCTGAAGGTGCTGCTATTGGTATCGACAATCAATCTGGGATGGTTGGTAAAGCGGCTCTCGATTTAGCTTCAGCCACGAACATCCCTCTGGCCAGCCCAACCTTATCAGCCCCCAACTTACTCAATAATAATGTACCGGGTATTCAGTCTCCGGGTGCCGATGCTATTCGCAGTCAACAATTCGCCAGCTCATCAACAGGAATGAGCATCACATTTGCCCCTCAGATTACCGTTCAGGGTAATAGTGATGTCAGGTCGCAGGTAAATGATGCGTTAAAGATGAGCTTTAGCGAGTTTGAGAGGCTGATGAAAGAGTACGAGCATCGTACTAACCGTAGTGCCTATAAGGGGATTAACGGATGAAACGCTGGGCCATTTTAGGTGATTTTTCATTTGATATTCTGAGCAGCCCCCATGCCTATGGCCATCGTTCGTCGGTGACGTGGGCAGAACACGCCCTTATTCAAGGTAAGCCAAAACTGGAGTATGTCGGCGACGAACTGGATGAGATTACCTTTGAAGTCCTGTTCCATTCCCATCTGGTAAAGACTGAAACTCAGTTACGTTTACTCCGGGAAGCGAAAGAAAAACATGAACCCATGGCGCTGGTTATGGGGGATGGCGATTATAAAGGGCCGTATGTCATCGCCAACGTTGATACCAACGCCAACACCACCACACCGGGTGGCCGCATTCGCTCTGCCACGGTCAGTCTGACATTAAGAGAATATACCGGTGAATTTACCCGTGCGGCACCGGGTGAAGGATTGCTGGGCTCTCTTCTGACCTATGTTGATGCTAAGACCGGAACTGACCTAAAGAATATGGCTCAGGAAGCGATCGGCTATGCCAAGACCGCCATGAATGTGATTAATGCCGGTATGGATGCCTATCACGAGATTAAAGAAAATCCACTATCAGTGCTAGGTGCGCTCTCCGAACTGTCATCGATTACCGGTGGTGCTATCGGGCCACTGGAACAGCTATCAGGTTTAGCGGATGTGTTTAGGGATGGCCAAGAGCTTGTGGATGCCGGTAAACAGGCATTAGATGATGTACGCCAGGCTGTAGATTATCTGAAAGATGACAGTTTATCGATTTGGGATCGTCTCGACAGTGCGGCAGACAGTATGGGTAATGCATCAAGTTCATTAGAAAGCGCCAGTTCCAATGCACTAGCGCTGAGCGTCGGCGTAGCCACCCGGAGACTATTATCATGACCCAGCAATATCGGTTTCATATCACGACTGAAGGTGAACGTTGGGATCAACTCGCCTGGCGCTATTATGGCGATGCTTATCTTTATCCTCAAATCATTGCCGCTAATCGTCATGTGGCCATCACACCCACATTTAAGGCCGGAATAACCATTGCTATCCCGCTGTTGGAAAGCAAACCCTCTTCAGTAGGAATGCCGCCATGGAAATCATGAAAAATAACGTGCCGGTGTCTGATTTTCGGCTTTTATATGAAAAGAAAGACATCAGCAGTGAACTGGCTGCTTACCTGATATCGATTACTTATACCGATTTTCTCAGTGGTCAGGCTGATGAGTTGTCTATTGCGTTAGAAAATATTGACGGCCGTTGGTATGGTGAATGGTATCCCGGCCAGGGTGATGAACTGACCTTTGATCTGGGGTGGTTGGGAGAAGAACGCCGCCAGATTGGCGTTTTCGAGATTAACGACATCGATTTTCAGTTCTCACCCAGCACGGTGACCATTACCGCTCAGGCGGTAGGTATCAAGAATTCAGTCAGAACGAAAACTGCCCGTGCCTATGAGAAGATGACGCTGGATAAAATTGCTAAACAAATAGCAGATCGTCAGGGTCTAACCTTAGTTGGCGCTATTGAACCTATCGCTTTAGACCGGTTGACGCAGCAAGAGTCTGATATTGAGTTTCTTAAAAAACTGGCTGATGAATATGACTATGCTTTCAAAATTGAAGGCAGTAAGCTAATTTTTCATGCCATTTCTGAGCTTTTACGTCTTCCTCCTGTGGCCACCTTCAAGTTAACGGATATTTCCGGTGGCCATATTCGTGACCAGATTAAACAGGTACCAAAAGCAGTGGAAGTTAAGTCACACGATCCCGCCAAGAATAAGACCATCACTTATGATGTTAAGAACGGTGAAATGACGGCGAAAGACTCTAGCGTTAGCAAGTCAACAACCAGCGCCGACACCATCAAAACCTCAACCCGTTCGACTTCTCCTGAAGTGGCCACGGCTAAGGCTCAGGCAGAACTGGCAAAAGCTAACCGGGAGCGTACTGGCGGCAATATTGATTTAATGGGTAATCCTAATTATCTCAGTGGTAACTCAATCAGGCTTGAAGCCGGTGGTGAACTGAATGGTGACTACCTTATCCAATCTGCACAGCACCAATTAGACCGTTCCGGGGGATGGAATACCGCCCTGGATATCTGCCGCATCCGAGAGGCTGAAATTGTCACTGTCAAAGCGGATAAATCTAAGTCCACATCATCTGCATCCACACCTAAAAAGAAAGTCGTTATCTATGATGTGAAGAATGGACAAATGGGGAAAAAATGAATCTTGAATATGGCACTGTCTCCGCATGGGACGCTAAAACCTGTCGTATCCGGGTTGACCTTCATGAAAATGGGCTGACCTCTTATTGGTTACAAGTCCCACAAGGGTACTCCAAAAAATCAAAGCGCCGTTGTCCTGTCGAACTGGGTACGCCGGTTGCGATCCTCCTTAAAGACGATGGTGTAGGTGGTGTATTACTTGGCGCTGTTTATTCTGAGGCGGAACCCCCACCTATCGAGGATGATGATACTGATTATATGGAATATAAGGATGGCACAAAACTGTCCTATTCCCCCTCAGAACATAAGCTGGATCTCAATATCTCAGCAGGCACTGTGGATATAACCGCTCCGGCAGGCGTAACGATTAATGCCGCTGCCGGTGTCACTATCAATGCCGCATCAGGTGTAGCCATTAATGCAGGGTCTGGCGGTACAACGGTTATTGGCGTTGTTAACGTGACGGGTGACGTTATCGCCGATGGTATCTCATTAAAAAACCATACTCATCCGGGCATTCAAACAGGTTCATCATCAACGGGTCAGCCGCAATAAGTCTTTTTAACCTTCATTAAAATCAGTATTTTCCCATCCAGCTATCATAGCCATATGAAAATACTGAACTCCATTACATCAGCGCATTGGCAACCAGAACTGGGTACTCCCGGTTCTGTCGTTGAAGGCTTGTCTGATTTAAATCAGGCCATTCGGGTCATTCTATTAACACCTAAAGGGAGTGACCCACATCGACCTGAGTTTGGTTCTGATATCAATAAATACATCGACTGGCCAGCCAATCTCATCACGCCTTACCTTGTCCGTGAGTCAGTGGAGGCTATAAAGCGCTGGGAGCCGAGAGTAACAGTTATTCAGGTTATTGTTGATATAGACAGTTCCAAGGTCACCTTACGCGTTAAATGGAAAGTGGCAGACGGTATAGAAGAAAGTGAGGTTGCTTATGAGCGAACTAGCACCACCTGAGTTTGTCAGCATTGACCCCAAAGCTATTGAGCTGGATTTGATTGCCCGATATGAAGAGATATCAGGTAAAAAATTGTACCCGGCTCAGATTGAGCATCTGTTTATTAATCTACTGGCTTATGCCAAAGCCCGTACATTAGCCCGAATTCAGCACACTGGGGAACAGATGCTGCCCCGCTTCAGTGAAGCCCCCATTATTGATTACCTGGCGGAGCTGGTTGGCGTTATCCGTTTACCCGCACAGCCAGCACGCTGTACGTTACGTTGGCAATTCGATGCAGCCATCACCCAAGATATTTTCATTCCTATGTTTACTGTCGTCGGTAATGAAGATGGTAGCGTTTCCTTCAGTACGGATTTGGATGTTGTTATTCCTGCTGGCTCATTGTCGGCGGATGTTAGCGCAACGTGCAAGGTTGTTGGCCAACAGGGTAATGGGTATCTACCCGGCAAAATCAACAAATCAGAACGTCTTCTGGATGCCGGTTTATTGGTCAGTAATATCAGTGCTACCGCTGGCGGTGACGATGAGGAAACCACACCGGCGTTACGTGAGCGGATGATGTTGGCACCAGAAGGTTATACCAGCGCCGGGAGTTATGGCGCTTATAAGTTTCACGCCTTATCCGTTCACCAATCCATTATTGATGTGGTTGTTCTTGGCCCTGATTTGGATAACCGCATACCGCCAGGGCAAGTTTGGATATACCCATTAACCAAAGATGGGCTTCCAACAGTAGAGCTCATTCAGCTTATTGAAACCAAACTCAGTTCTGAGAAAAAACGGCCTATCAATGACCGTGTTTTAGTTAAGGTGCCGGAGATAGTTGAATACGATATTAACGCCGAACTGACGTTGTATCGCTCCGCTGATGTCACCACAACCGTCAACCTTGCTGAAAAAGCGATAACAACATGGGAAGCCGCAAGAGCGCTGAGGCTTGGGGTTGATATTGTTCCTCATCAGGTAAGCAAAACGCTCTCTGTGGTTGGCGTATATGACATCACACTGAATAGCCCGACCAAACGCATTGTTAAACCTTACGAATGGGCAGTTTGTACCGCCATTCAGGTACTTCCTGTAGGTATCAGCGATGAATAGCAGCCATATATCGCCCCCATTAGCCGGTGATATTCGTTTTGCAGCTCTCAGTCAGATGGCTGAAGAGATATTTGATGAACTGGAGCTGGAAGTTGTTCTGGTTTACTTGATTGACCTCGTTAACTCTGCCGTTTTCCCTTTTTTAGCCGAACAGTTCAGCTTATTGGGCGATGGGTGGGAATTAGTTGAATCTGACGATGCAAAACGCAACCTGATTAAAGGTGCTATCGAACTTCATCGCTATAAAGGTACGCCTTGGGCCGTTCGTGAGGTCATTAGGCGGTTTGGATTCGGTGAAGTTGAGCTGATAGAAAATATCTATGACTGGACGTTAGACGGCTCCGTTCTGCTCGATGGTTCTCATGTGTTGGGTGATGGTTCAGCTTGGGCCAGATACCGGATAATCCTAAAAGAGGCCATTACCAACGATCAGGCCGACAACTTACGCAAAGCTATTATCGCTTTTGCACCTGCCCGGAGCTATTTAGAAAGTCTCGACTACCAAGAGGCGGCATTCCGTCTTGATGGTACCAAATACCTTGATGGCCAATATAACTTAGGGAGCATATCCAATGGCTGATTTACCAGAACAGGAACTATGGGAAGGCGTTAGGCAATTAGAAACGTCTGACCGGGCATTAGGTGGCCCTGGTGGCGTTATGAATGTGCCATTACGTAACCTAGCTAATAGAACTGCTCATCTAAAAAAGGTTCTAGAAGGTAAAACTGGCGCGGCATCAACAACAACGGCGGGTATTGTTAAATTAAGCTCAGCAACGAACAGTGATTCAAATACTGATGCAGCTACTGCCAGTGCCGTAAAGAAGGCATATGATTTAGCTGCGAGTAAATTGAGTAGTATTCCTTTTGCGACAGTAAATGAGGTACTTGACGGGGAAAGTACAGAGAAAGTTGTTACCCCAAAAACTCTACAGAGCAAAGGTAATTTTTATAGTAATGTAGATATGTTAATTACCAGCAAGATAACCACAGCACAATTTGGCGCTCGTTTTTGGGTGGACCATAGCTCACCATCGGCTTTTACATTGCCTGATATAAGTAACATCGTCGGTTGTGGTCAAACAATAACTATATGGAATGTAAAGGATACCAATATCACCATTTCCGTTGGGAACTCATCCAACAGTATATCCATCCCTATGTCAACGGTAACAACTCTCACGTTAAAACCTACTGAGAGCGCGACCTTCATTGTTGAACAAGCTAAAGTGTGGCACGCAACCGGTGATGCAGTGTTTAAGCACTCAATTATGTTTGGCGCAAACCTTGCTCAAAATGGCTGGAAGCGAGAGCCATCAGGGTTGCTCACTCAATGGGGTTCTGCAATCGGGAATAATGGGTTATCTAATGTGACGTTTCCAATTGCTTTTTCTAATCGTCCATTCACGATAATTTTTGGTTTTCGAGAGGGGGCCTATCCGTCATATGCACAATCTATAGTATTGGATGACACTGCAACGACAAATGTAGGTTTTAGATGCAGAACAATGATGGCAACTTCCCCTGTCACAAATTCAGCTAGCGCCTATTTTTGGCGAGCAGAGGGCATCTAATATGTATAACTATAGTGCAAAAAATAATGCGTTTTACCCGGATTCTGAGCGTTCTACTTATGAGTTTCACAGCGTGTGGCCCGATGACTGTATCCCGGTTCCTGACTCTATTTATGACGAATTTGCAGCCGCCGAGCCACCAGCTGGTAAAGTACGTACTGCTAGTGCTGATGGATTACCATACTGGGATGATATTCCAGAGGCAACAAAAGAGGAGCTTATCGCTGTTGCTGATGCCGAAAAATCCACTTATTTGGCATTAGCAAATGAGAGAATAGCACCATTGGTTGATGCGGTTGAATTTGATATGGCTACGATTGAAGAAGTAGAGCGACTTAAGGCATGGAAAAAGTACCGGATATTATTGATTAGAGTTGATGTAAATACCGTACCTAATATTGAATGGCCAATACAACCGGATGCATAATACTGAAATTCAGTTGCGCCATTGGAAAATGAAAGCGCGTCGATTTATCACAGTAAACATCTGTCATTTATCGCGCGCGGCTTCAAGTAAGCTGACTTTCTCGCTTCACCATCAATATTTAATAAATGGCAACGAATTAATTTAATCAACTATTTGCAACCTTTGCTGTTTCCGTTATTGTGATGTACATCACTTCCCGGTATCTCACCGATGAGAAGATAAGATTTAGAGAAAGACAATTCATGAATAAAACCGATGAGCTCCGCACCTCGCTAATTGACAGCCTGGTGACCCCTGAGCGGCTGGCACAGCTGTTTCCAATTACAGAGGAAGTCAGCACTAATATTACCCGGTCGCGTCAGCGTATTGAAAAAATTATTCACGGTGAAGACCGTCGATTACTGATTATTGTTGGCCCTTGTTCAATTCACGACGTTGATGCCGCAATGGATTATGCCGAACGCTTAAACGTTTTGCGTGACCGTTATCAGGATCGTCTGGAAATCGTGATGCGCACCTACTTTGAAAAGCCGCGTACCGTGGTGGGTTGGAAAGGTATGATTTCCGATCCCCATCTGGACTGTTCTTATCAGGTTAATCAGGGGCTACAACAGGCTCGTGAACTATTACTAAAAATTAGCCAGTTGGGTATGCCAACCGCGACTGAGTTTTTAGATATGGTGATCGGGCAATATATTGCCGATTTGATTAGCTGGGGTGCCATTGGTGCCCGCACGACCGAAAGCCAGATCCATCGCGAAATGGCATCAGCACTTTCTTGCCCGGTTGGGTTTAAGAATGGCACTGATGGCAGTACTAAAATTGCTATTGATGCTATTCGGGCTGCACGTTCCAGCCATATGTTCCTGTCACCGGATAAATCAGGCCAGATGAGTATTTATCGCACCAGCGGTAATCCTTACGCCCATATTATTTTACGCGGTGGTAAAACGCCAAACTACCATGCTGCTGATATTGCTGCTGCCTGTGACAATTTGCGTCAGTTTGATTTGCCGGAGCATTTGATAGTGGACTTTAGCCACGGTAATTGTGAGAAGTTGCATCGCCGTCAGTTAGACGTGTGCGATAACATTTGTGAGCAGATAAAAGCCGGTTCTATGGCTGTTGCCGGTGTGATGGCTGAGAGTTTTCTGGTTGAAGGAACGCAGAAACTTCAGGCCGGTCAGGCGCTGACTTACGGGCAGTCGATTACCGATCCTTGCTTGAGTTGGGGGGATACGGAGAAGATGGTAGAGAGTCTGGCGGCGGCGGTGGAGTCGCGGTTTAGTTAGAACTTGATTCTTTAAATCAGTTCCTGCGGATATTCCGGCCGTAGTCATATAGTGCTTATATTACCTATGTGCCCGGCCGGAAGACCATCTGTACTCGAGTTTGGAGTGTGTCGGGCCTAGCCGGGCTAGGGGCGCTTCGTTGGCTTACGCCAAGTCGACCCCAACGCCAGTCTCTCCCGACAATTACTCCCGTTAAATACCTTTCTTATACCTAAAGAGACATATCTAACCCGCTATTATCTAACAATTTCCGCGATCCAGTCGCCCAGTTCGGTGAGTTCTTTTTCTTGTTCAGGATATTGTTTTATCAAGTTGAGGCATTGTTGTTTTAGTGCGTCGCTGTGGTAGATGGAGCCCTGTAGGTTTTCGGCCAGTTGTTCCAACGGTGTCGGGGTCAGGCTGTCGGTGAATATTTGGGTGCGGGTGATGTGGCCTTTTTCTACGTCAAAATGTAGTTCTACTCCGCCCCAGACAAAGCGCTGGTCCAGTAAATGGGTGAATGCAGGGGCCTGACCAAAGTTCCATTCCCAACTGCTCTGGCGGGCGAAGGTATCCACAAAGTTTGGTAAATCAGGTAATGCATCTGGGGAGATATGTTCGGCAATGACTTGCTCACCATAATGTTCAAAGAACGATTTAGTGACAGCGTCACAAATTTGTTGATGGGTAATGGTTGGCAGAAGCTGTTTCAGGTTAGTTACCCTGCCTCTGACCGAGGTGATACCTTTCGCCTGTAGTTTTTTTATATCCGGATTAAGATAGTTTGCCAGTCGGGTTAAATCCGCATCCAGCAATAAAGTTCCGTGATGGAATCCCCGATCCATGGTTTCCCGATAGGCCGAACCGGAAACTTTGCGTTCGCCTTCAGCTGTGTTTACTACCAAATCGTTACGTCCGGAGGCGGTTGCTTCAATACCCAGAGAATTTAATGCGTTAACCACGATGGCAGTAGAAATGGTTTTGTCATACTCAGGTTTTCCCGCCATAAAGGTAAAACAGGTGTTGCCTAAATCGTGAAAAACCGCACCACCGCCGCTGCTGCGACGGGCTAGTTTAACCTTATCCTCTTCCATACGGCGAGTGTTGCACTCTTTCCACGGGTTTTGCGCTCGTCCAATAACGACTGTATCTGCGTTACGCCATAAGAACAGCACTCGCTGTGTAGCGGGCATTTGGCGAAAAATACATTCTTCCACTGCCAGATTAAACCAGGGATCGTAAGAATCAGAGATAAGCAGACGCAAAGAAGACATAAACATTATCCATCCGGTAATAAGATAATTAATCTTAACATGGATAATGCCATTTCGTGTGATTAAGCGGAAAAATTCCCGCTTAATCATCAGGCTAGCTATTCACTGATGGCAAAAACTCGTAACCGATGACCATCGGGATCCTCTGCGGTAAAGGTATAACCAAAGTCCATCATTTGAGGCGTTTGCAGGATAGATACGCCCTTTTGTTTCCACTGTTGATAATAGTCGTCAACCGCCTGGTTAGACGCAACGGCGAAACCTAATTCTCCGCTGGCAGTGATTTCACCCGCCTTAGGTTCTACCGTACGTTTAGACCATAACCCTAGCAACACACCGGAAGAAAAACGGTACATCGCAAACGTTGGCGATGCTTCAACTGGCGCTTGATCCAACAAATTCTGATAGAAATTGTTGCTTACCGTTGGGTTATCCACATAAAAGACAAACATATTGGCATCTAACATTTTACTCTCCTTAAGATAAATGAAATCAATGCTACTCTGCTTTAGTTCAGCGGTGATGTACACATCCTAAGGAGAACCAGTGACAGTTTATGTCAGTAGGGTTTACTGGCGGGAAATATTATTTTGACGATACCACTCATTTAATAACGTCTGGCGACGGCGAGGATATTTATTGCCTGTGGTTTGCAGGTTAGTAATGCGGTCCAGCCGAAAATTGCGGATCTCTTTTCTTAATTCACACCAGGCGACTAACAGGCGAATTTGATCGAAAAAACCAATGGCAAAAGGCCATATGGTACGTTCAGTTTGCCGTCCATCCCGATCGCCATAACGAATCACCAGTTTATGTTCTGCTTCAATCGCCTGACGAATATCCAATACTAACTGCTGGCACAGTAACGATGAGTCTGTTGGCCCAACCAATAGCGGTGACTCATCCAACCGGTAGCGCAATGCAGGAGTAACGATGGCGGATATTTTGGCTAACGCTTGTCTGGCTGAACCCGCCAGTTCGCTGTCAGTTCGTTCTGATACCCAACGAGCACCCAACACTAAGGCTTCAATCTCTTCAGGAGTGAACATCAATGGTGGTAAGACAAAGCCTTCACGCAGAACGTAGCCAAGCCCCGTCTCTCCTTCGATTTGCGCTCCCTGAGCTTGCAGGCTGCGAATATCACGATACAGCGTACGTAAACTGATATTAAGTTGAAAGGCCAGATCGGCCCCGCTGACAGGATAACGATGATTGCGCAGAAGTTGCAGTAATTGAAGCAGGCGTTCTGAACGGGACAAAATAACCTCTTCTCTCTTACTGCAACATAATGATAAATAGACGCTGATACATCACAACCGGCGGGATTGCCAGTAGGCGTTCTTCCAGTATGGGCTGTCCAGTGAAGACGTCATCACCCCTTTACTGGTTGATGCATGTAAAAAGGCACCGTCCGCATCATAGATACCAACATGCAGTCCGTTTTCGCCTCTGCCAGTTTTGAAGAACACTAAATCTCCGGGCATCAAATCATCGCGAGAGACTTTAGATCCAACTTCGGCCTGTAGTTTTGTCGTGCGGGGAAGATTGATATTAAACCGATCGTGGAAGGTTTTATATACAAAACCGGAGCAATCCACACCGCTGCGGGACAAGCCGCCATAACGATAAGGTGCGCCTCGCCATTCACGGTGCTGCTCTTTAAGCTGTGCTAATACAAAAATAGGGTCGGAAAGTTTTCCGCTCGGCGGCGGTGTATTACTGGAACAACCTGCCAGTACCAGTAAAACCAGAAGCAATAGATATCGTAAATGCATCGGTCTCTCTTCTCCACGCTTTATGCACATAACTTTTTCATAATTAGCTTAAAAAACGAGAAAAGACAAGGTTTCAGTGCAGTTTAGTCCATTTAACCGGCATCTTTTGCTAATTAATCGGTTTTGCTGTCGTTTTTGAGAGATGAAATGACCATATTGATACACGACCATTAAGCCATCGAATTTCAGATTAACATCGTGTTTTTGCTAAGTGGCTATCAACAGAAACAATCTCACTTCATTTTTATCTTTTTTGTTACTCAATGAGCGTGATACAAAGGAAGCTTATAATTTTCCTGTTCCTCATTGTTCAGTAAGGTGCCCAATATGATAGATCTGCGAAGTGATACCGTGACCAAGCCCGGAAAAGCCATGCGACAAGCCATGGCTGATGCCGCTGTTGGTGATGATGTGTATGGCGATGACCCCAGCGTTAATCAATTGGAGCAAGAAGCTGCGGCACTATCCGGAAAAGAAGCAGCGCTGTTTTTGCCAACCGGTACTCAGGCTAATCTGGTCGCTCTGTTGACCCATTGCCAACGCGGTGAGGAATATATCGTTGGGCAGAAGGCCCATAACTATATGTTTGAAGCCGGTGGTGCAGCAGTTTTAGGTAGCATCCAGCCTCAACCTATTGATGCAGCAGAAGATGGCACCTTACCATTAGAGGTTGTCGCCAGCGTGATTAAACCTGATGATATTCACTTTGCCCGCACCAAACTGTTGTGCCTTGAAAACACCCATAACGGTAAAGTACTGCCGCTGGACTATCTCCATCAGGCATGGGCATTTACCCGCAAAAAGAAACTGGCTCTGCATGTAGATGGTGCACGTATCTTTAACGCCTCCGTCACCATGCGCGTTCCTTTAACCACTCTGACGCAATATTGCGATACGTTAACCATTTGTCTGTCAAAAGGCCTCGGTGCACCGGTAGGTTCCCTGCTGTGCGGCAACGCAGAATATATTAAACAAGCACGGCGCTGGAGAAAAATGGTCGGTGGCGGTATGCGTCAGGCGGGAATACTGGCTCAGGCAGCGCTGTATGCTCTGCACCATAATGTAGAACGACTGCGTGAAGACCACGACAATGCACAATGGCTGGCAGAACAGCTGGCTGCTTTAGGTGTGGAAGTGGTTTCTCCCGGTGCGCAAACCAATATGTTATTTCTGCGTCTTCCCGCTAACGAAGTCAGCCAGTTGGGTCCGTGGATGAAACAGCGCGGTATCTTGATCAATGCCGGACCAATCACCCGTCTGGTCACCCATCTGGATGTTTCTCGTGAAGATTTGAAACGTGTAGTGGATTTATGGCGGGAATTTAAGGGAAGAATTACTACTCCAGGCAGTGGAGATGGTGGCGCGCGGGGAATTTATGGGTGATGGGAGTTGAGGTTTGAGTTGATGCCGCCTTCGGTGAAGGCGGTTATATATATTTTAAAATTCTTTACTAATAATGAGATTAAACTTTCTCTACTCACTAAATAATAGCTGCCTCTCTTAAAATGCATAATACTTCTCAACGTTTATTAATTAGTAAACATCTCAAAACTACTCCATATAACAAACTTACTATTTTTTATTAAAAACTTTGATTAATTGGCCTTAACCAACGCTGCTCATTAACCTGAAATAATTCAAAACCAATATGAAAGACTTCTTCTAATTGCTGAACTGACATAACTTCAGCGGTCACACCAGCAGCAATCAATCGTCCCTGATAAAGTAACCAGGTTTCGTCAGCATGATGTAGTGTGTGGTTCAGATTATGCGCACTCACGATAGCGCTGGCACCCTGTAAACAAAACTGAGAGAGCAAATTATCTAATGCTGCCTGCTGTGCTACATCAAGGCTATTCATTGGTTCATCAAGCAGCAAAAGTCGGGCATCCGGATTCAATGCAGGCCAAACTTGTAGAAACACGGCTGCCAGTCGTACTCTTTGCCACTCTCCACCAGAAAGCTGGCTTAATGGTCGGTTTAATTTATCCGTTAATTCCAGTTGCTCTGCCAGGAACATCACTACGGTTTCAACTTCCGTCAATGTCGCTCTTTTAGGCTGATGCAGAGCGATGTATTGAAAAACCTGCATCATCGCCCTGTTGTCTTGTTGCTGACTGAGATAAGCCCGCATATTGGCCAGTTTTATTGCCGGGCAATGATGAATATTATATTGCTGCAACTCAATAGTACCCTGATAAGGTAATAAACCTGCGATGGAGGCTAACAGAGAACTTTTTCCGGCACCGTTTGGCCCTATAATATGTATCAACTTTCCTGAGTCAGCCGAAACGGTTATATCGGATAAACGGGAAGAAAGTGAAATATTAGTAAGTTTTAGCATGCCGTAATAACATCCAGATAAAAAGCGGTGCACCAATAGTTGAAGTAATAACGCCAATCGGTAACTCGGCAGATGACATGGCTACCCGGGAAGTTAAATCCGCCATTAACAGAAGCGTTGCCCCGGTCAAAGCGCAACCTGTTAGCAAGTAACGATGGTCTGTAATACCCGCCAGTCTTAAAATATGAGGAATAATTAATCCAATAAATCCAATAATTCCTGCCAGCGCTACACTGGTGCCGACTACCCAGGCGATAATCATGACAAAAATATTGCGCCAGACCACTAATGGCACCCCTAACTGACGTGCCTGATCTTCACCCAACGAGAGTAAATTAAGTTTATTACCCTGATAAATTAACCAGATCAATGCAGGAACCAGCGCCAGTATCAACCATTTTTGCTGCCAGCCAATGCCACCAAAACTTCCCATCAGCCAGTACAATAACTGGCGTAAATCCATACTGGAGCTGAAATAAACAGCCCAGGTCATTATGGCGCTACAGGCAATTCCTAAAGCAAAACCAATCAGCAATAGTCTGGCTCCTGGAAGCAGTTTGCGTCGCGATAGTCCTAACAGAATCAACGTCAGTATTAATGCGCCCAAAATGGCATTCATACTCAGCAACCAGACGGGCAATAAACCTCCTCCCAGTAAAATAGTCAACACCAGAGCAACACCGGCACCATTAGCAACGCCTAACAATCCTGGTTCTGACAATGGATTATCGAATAACGATTGCATTACGGCGCCTGACATTGCCAACCCTGCCCCTACGGCTATCGCCGCTAATGTTCGGGGAAGTCGCAATTGCCAGACAAACAGTTGAGCCTGTTCGCTAAACCATAGCTGAGGGGGTAGCCAGATATCTCCGGCAGACAAGCTGATAATAATAGTGATGGCTAAGAGCAGCGCAAACAGACAGAGTTTTATTCTGTCTCTACGCTGTTGCCTTTGTTGAAGCTGAGTAAAACGCAATCCCATGTCGTTACAGGGTTCTCGGATAATGAGTATTAAGTGATGATACAAAAGAAAAAGGCCGCGTGCGCGGTTTTTTTAAGTTAATTAATAAATTGAAATAAAAGGATTTATTTCAACCACTGTCCACATATTGACCATCAACAATAATTAACCCCCATTCATTGGGGGTTATTTGTTGCTTGTAAAAAAAAACTAATGATAATCTTCATGCACTAGCTTCTTGATAAGCAATGGAGAAAACCATGGTAAAAGTATTATGTCCTTTAGTTATTCTGCTGAGTTCTGCAATAACTATGGCGAACGCAGAGCAGCCAACAAAACAGGATGATTCAGTGTTACTTAAATGTCAGTCAGTAACTGATAACGATTTGCGCCTACAATGCTATGATTCCGCCCTACCGCCAAACAAAAATCCCTCTGATACTCAAAGTGAAGATGTTGGTAAATGGCAAGTCCGTTCAGAAAGTTCCCCAGTAGATGATTCAGAAAATGTATTTTTAGCTCTTCAGGCTGAAGAACCTATAAAAACACAATTCGGTAAAATGACTTACCCTGTCCTCATTTTATCATGTAAAGAAAATCAAACAGATCTAATCATTCAATGGGATTCTTACCTTGGCCTTGGACAAACTGATGTATTGCATCGTTTAGACAAACAAAAAGCTGAAAGTAAACCATGGGTTAATTCCACTGATAATGAAGCCGTATTTTATCAAGGGGATACAGTTAAATTTATAAAACAATTAACTAAAGGGCAAAAGTTTTATACACAAGTAACTCCTTATAGCTCAGGAATTGTTAGTGCTACTTTTACCTTGACAGGTTTGGCAGCGGCTATAAAGCCCTTACAAAAAGCATGTAAGTGGAAATAAATGAAATAAGCCCTGATAAAATTATCAGGGCTTTCCATACCGTTTTAACTTAAATGGCTAAATTTAATTGATTATCAGGTGTATGACTTTTAGGAAAGGCGTCCTTTGGAACGCTGGCACCTGGTACGGGCTTGGTTTCATTAAGAAAACCATCAATCTCGGTCAATGATGTAAATGAACAACCGCACAACATATTCTGACACTGATGATAGCTGCGGCGAGTCATTTGGCTCAATTCCGTACTGGTACGGGTTTTTGCTATTGCGCGACAACGCGGACATCTGATCGCCATAATTCCTTCTCCCCCTCTCTGGCTGCCCTATTAGTATATATTATAACCAGTACCAGATCACTATTCTGCAACTTCCCCCCAATCAGCCAACCGCACTTCAAGCTCTAAGGATGTGGTAAACCCGCCAGTCCCAATATCATGAACACAGCGCGTTATTGTCCATTCACCAGAATCAATAGTTGATTTAAAACCGGTTACCACTGCGGGCTGATCAGGAAACAACTCTGGGCGACCTCTGTCCAGATTAATAGAAAATACAGCAGCACCTCTCTGCAACTCAGCCCACTTAGCCGCCGCAGCCCGCTTTGCCGCCTTTTCTGTCGTGTATGTCCTTCGCATCACAAAGACATTACCTTCTTCACCCGCCATATAATTCCCTTCTTTTGACGTGGATTTGTTTTTGTCTTGTGATGGCGTTTTACTTTTGCGTTTGATGCTTACTTTTTGGGGTTTACCAAAATTGAGATCCAGCCAATATGCAGATACACCAGTATATGCATCACGATCAGCAACGCGGAAATTATGGCGATCACCACTGGTTCTGGCGATAGTAATTAATGGTAAGGGCTTACCGCTTTGAGATACACCACGCCCTGGAACAATAAACAGAATCATACCGTTTTTAATCGTTGCCACGGCACCCATCATTTTAGCCATTCGCGTCAGGAAGGATATATCAGACTCATTTGTCTGATCGGCGTGATCTATTTCAATCAATGCTAGCTCTTCACTGACGCCTGCCTGTAATTCGTAACGACTGGCTATAGCGGCAACCACATCACCCACTTTGATATCATGCCAGCTGTGATCCCGTTTTACGTTGAATGTTTGACGAAAATCAGCGCTTTTTGCACTGATAATAACTTGGTCTGGCGGCCCTCTGTGTGCCACCTCATCAACGGTATAAATACCTTTAAACACTAACGGTCGATTATTCCAGCCAAGTGACAATGATAATTTCGCGCCTCTCGGCGGCAATTCCACTTTTCCGTCAGTATCATCCAGTGTTAGCTCCAGAGTATCCGCTTCGAACTCGCGATTATCTATTAGCGACAATGAAATAAGCCGACTATTTAAAGCGGTACTTTCTTCACCATCAATCAGAATTTCAAATGCCGGTACGGGCGAGTAGTCATTATCAATCAGCATATATCACACCTTATTCATAATGACACATCGTCGCCACATGCGCGCGCGCGGGCAATGCCTGTTAGTTGTTATACGCCCCTGACAACCTTAACCAATAGCGCCGACTTAACTTGCAAAGCAACATAACAATGAACCGAATCACAGGAGCGTAACTTTTATGGCTACTAATTATCATGGCGTAACCGTCCGTGAGACTACTGATTTAAGCACCATTATCAACGATATTGATTCAGCCGTGATCGGCGTGGTCTGCGTTGCTGACGATGCAGATCCCGAAACTTTTCCGTTAAATGTGCCGGTATTGCTAACCCGCGTGGCTAACTTCCTGGGTAAAACAGGTAAAACCGGCTCATTATTCACTACACTAAAGGCAATAGCCGATCAGTGCAGCCCTCAAACTATTGTCATTCGCGTACCTGATGCCGCTAATATCACCGTGACGGAAGGTCAGACAGCACCGACTCAAGACCAGTTAATCATTGGTGGTTCTGACGAAAATGGCCGTTTTACCGGCATGTACGCCCTGCTTTCTGCTGAAATGCGCGTGGGTGTTCGACCGCGAGTGCTAGCCGTTCCTGGCTATGATACTCAGCCCGTTGCGGCTCAACTCGGTGTTATCGCTGAGAAACTACGTTCATTTGGCTATATCTCCGCCAATGGCTGTAACACAATCGCGGAAGTGAAAGAATACAGAGAGAATTTTTCACAACGTGAACTGATGGTCATCTGGCCTAATTTCATTTCCTACAGTACTGCGGAAGGTAAAAACATTTCTGTCCCTGCACCGGCCCACGCCGTAGGAATGCGGGCAAAAATTGATGCCGATATGGGCTGGCATAAAACGATCTCAAACGTGGCCGTTAACGGCGTTTTGGGCTTAGACCGTGATATCTATTTCACTCTTCAGGGTACTGATACTGATGCGGACGAACTAAACGCCGCCAGTGTAACCACACTGATTAAACAAAATGGTTTTCGCTTCTGGGGATCTCGTACCTGCGATCGTGAAACCTACTTTTTTGAAAGCTATACGCGAACCGCTCAGATACTGGCTGATACCATTGCTGAAGCACACTTCTTCTATGTTGATAAACCACTGACACCTTCACTGGTGAAAGACGTTATTGATGGTATCAACCGCAAGCTAACTGCATTAGTAACTGCTGGCCGCCTGTTGGGTGCTAAGTGTTGGTATGACGCGGACGCCAACACGGCAGAGACGTTGCGATCCGGTCAACTGACTATCAAGTACAACTATACCCCTGTTCCACCGCTTGAGCATTTAAGCCTGGTGCAGGAATTTACTGACGAATATCTGGCGGAGTTCGCCAACGCAGTCAACAGCTAAGGGGCGATCATGGCACTTCCACGTAAATTTAAATATTTCAACGGCTTTGTTAATGGTGATAACTACATGGGACTGATCCCTGAGGTCGAACTGCCAAAGCTCAGTAAAAAAGTTGAAGACTATCAGGCTGGCGGAATGCCAGGCGCTATCGCCGTTGATCTTGGTTTTGATTCCGGCGCGCTGGACATGGGTATTACGCTTGGCGGCGTCGAAGCTCGTTTATTAAAAACATGGGGAAATGCTACTGCTGATGGTACGCAGTTCCGCTTTGCAGGTTCAATTCAGGACGAAGCTACTGGTGAGGCTGTTGCTTGTGAAATTCAAACCCGTGGCCGTTTTACCGAGTTGGATCCTGGTTCAGCTAAAGCCGGTGATGATACATCACAAAAATACACCTTAAAGAATACCTATCTCAAGCTGACGATTGCGGGAGAAGAGATCATTGAGGTTGATTTACTCAACATGATTTACGTGGTTGGCGGTGTTGATGTGCTTGAAAAACACCGCGCGAACTGCGGTCTATAACCTTATCAAAGGAAACTGATTAATTATGAATAAGTTAAATACTCAGCATACTGTCACGCTGGTTCGCCCTATCCCACGTAAAGGCGGTGATATTAAAGAGGTAGCGCTTACCGCCGTGTTGAGACAGGCCGGATCGTTACGTGGGTTGAAAGTGTATGACGTTCTGACATCCAGTTATGACGCCCTATTAGTTTTATTACCGCGAGTAACATCACCGGCACTGACTGAAGATGAGATCGCGCGGATGGATACCTGGGATTTCTGCCAGCTATCTAATGCGGTGGCTGATTTTTTGCAACCGAATTCGGAACAGAACGAGACCGAACCGGAAACCGCATTATCCAATGCCCCTTTGACCGAATAGACAGCATCATGGCCGATATCGCCGTAGTGTTTCACTGGCGACCGGCTGATATGGACGCCATGACAGTGACTGAATTGCTGTCATGGCGTGAGCAGGCGGCTGATCGCAGTGGGAACAATTCATCATGACAGACCGCAAACTTAATATTCAGGTTGCATTTAGTGCCTTAAACAATATGGCCCGCCCTGTTTCCGCTGCTCGTAATGCGGCCGCAGGGCTTGCCACACAAATCCGCAGTACCCAAAATAGCATCAAGTCCTTAGAACGTCAGGCGACCAGTTTTGACCGTCTAACCGCAGCCAGTAGCCGCACAACTAACGAACTGACACAAGCAAAAGCTAAAGCCAGAGAAATGGCTGCGGCTTACGGCCCATTGAAAGGCAGAACAACAGAACAGGTTGAAGCATTAAAGCAACAACGTGCTGCTATTCGGTCATTGGTTCAACAACAAAACCAACAAAAAAACCGGCTTGGTCAGCTACGCGCTGAATTATATCGCCATGGTGTATCTGTCGCTCAGGGGAGCCGAGCTACCGACCAAATTAGATTGCGAACCGAACAATACAACAGACAGTTAGCTGAACAACAGCGGCGTCTTAATAATGTTACAAGGTCACAATCTCAATATAACCGAACCAAAGAACTTGCCGGAAAACTGACAAGTGGCGGTATGCGGGCAACAATGGCCGGTGCGGCGACAATAGCCCCTATCGTTGGTACAGTAAAAGCCTATAGCAGTCTTGAAGATTCTATGAAAGGTGTCGCCAAACAGGTAGACGGTTTGCGAGACGCTAATGGGCAGCGCACCAATCGCTTTTATGAGATGCAACAAGCGATAAAAGGTGCAAGTGAAACATTACCGATGCTCTACGGCGCTAATGATTATGCAGCGCTGGTTGAAGGTGGCGCCCGAATGGGTGTTGCTAACAGTAATGATCCGTGGGAGAAGCAAAAAACCGATCTGTTAACGTTTGCCAGTACTGCGGCAATGGCCTCCACTGCATTTGAACTGCCCGCAGAGCAATTATCTGAAAGTCTGGGTAAGATTGCTGGTCTTTATAGTATCCCAATTGCTGAAATAGAATCATTGGGTGATGCTATTAACTATCTCGATGATAATGCGAAATCAAAAGGCGCAGATATCATTGATGCATTACAGCGTATGGGTGGATTCGCTGATAAGCTTAATTATCAAAATGCGGCAGCCCTTGGTTCTACATTTTTAACCCTTGGCTCCACAGCAGAAACCGCAGCCAGTGCTTCTAATGCCATGGTGCGTGAGCTGGCTAACGCCATGATACAACCAGATAAATTTCAATCGGCGCTGGACACGTTAGGATTAAGTGCTCAACGTATTGAAAAAAGTATGTCTGAAGATGCTATGGGAACAATCATTGGCGTACTTGAGGCAACCAGTAAACTGGCAAAAGAAAAGCAAATCCCCGTATTAACTCAGTTATTTGGAAAAGAGTTTGGTGATGATGCAGCAAAACTCGCCAATAACCTCCCCGAACTCAGACGGCAAATTGAATTGACGCGGGGAACAGCCGCTAAAGGTTCTATGCGGCGGGAATCCGATATCAATAAAGACTCACTGTCAGCGCAATGGATGCTACTCAAAGCCAGTGCAGTAAATACATTTACCAGCCTGGGTGAAACATTACGCGAGCCTCTATTGGAGGCAATGAAATCAGTACAAGATTTACTGAAACGCTTTCGTACATGGATAGAAAATAATAAAGAACTGGCCGGTACGCTAATGAAAATCGGCGGAGCTATTGGTGCTGCGCTTGTTGCTTTCGGCACGTTGGCGGCAGGGATTGGCGCCGTTCTCGGCCCGATAGCCTCTGTTAAATTAAGCCTGTCAACATTACTGGAGGACACCAGTATAGGCAGCTTATTAAGTGGTTTTCTGGATGTTCAAGATCTGCTGGGTGGATTAATCGGGCCTATACAAGCGGTCGGTTCATGTTTAAGTTCAGTGTTCGGGCCGATGATTGGTGTTATTGCAGGCATCAGTGCGCCAATATGGGCGTTGATAGCCGTTATTGTTGTAGCAGCTATTGCCGTTATTAAATTTTGGGAACCTATTAAAGCATTTTTCAGTGGTTTCTTTTCTGGCTTAGTCAGTGGATTACAGCCTGTTATTTCTGCTTTCTCATGGCTATCCCCTCTATTTGATTCTATTGGCGCTGCTATTGGTGTTGTTTGGGAATGGTTTACCAAGTTATTTGAACCTATTCATTTTTCCGCCGAAGCACTCGACTCTTGCACCAGTGCAGGTCAGACATTTGGTGAGCTGGTTGGTAAAGCCCTTTCAGGTTTATTCTCTGTGATAACCAGTGTTGCAAAGGGTATTGGCTGGCTACTGGAAAAACTTGGCGCAATTCCCAGTGCTGCCGATGCGGCATTACATGCTGCTAATGCAATGGCGCCAAGCGATTTAAATAAACAATTTATTGAAGCCTTTGGCAGTAAAAATCAGAAAAAGGACGAACCTCCAAAATCTGACAATAAACCCGTTACGGTAAAACTATCCGGCCCGCAATTGGGAGCATTAAAAGGAAGTGGTAAAAATAGCAGTAAATCGGGAGGTGGAGGCGGTGGTAACTTCACTAATAAACTGGAACAACGTGACCTTAATAAACTGGGTGATATCGTTTTCAAGAATGTTCCGCCCTATTTATCACTGCGTGGCGGATATGCTGAACCAATGGTGCAACATGGGCGTTCAGCCGTTTCCCCTTATACTGTCCAGCCACCAGAACAGAAAACAAATAGCACTGCAGGATCGTCAGCAGCGTCTATGCCCGTTGTTAGTGATCAATACAATATTAATATTTATATCAATGATGCGGCCAATCTTAACGAGGAAAACTTAGCCAAACGTATCAGACAAGAACTTGAAGCGCATCAGGCCAGTATTGATCGTCGTCGCCGTTCATCACTGGTAGATAACAGTTGAGGTAAAAAATTATGCTTGGTATCCGCTTAAATATCATGATGATTCTGGGAATGTTTCCGTTTATGTTGAAAACAGTGCCTTACCAGAATTTAAATCAGGTAACAGACTGGCGTCATGTAAAAAATGACCGTATTGGCCGTTCTCCACGCCGCCAGTTTATTGGGACTGGTGATGATAAGATAACTTTGTCTGGTGTTCTCTATCCCGAAGTAAGCGGTGGTGACTTATCATTATCGACATTGCGGACTATGGCCTATTCGGGAATGCCCTGGCCGCTGATTGAAGGTACTGGCGTCATTTATGGAATGTTTGTAATTACCAATATTACAGAAACCCGCACCGAGTTTTTCAAAGATGGTAAAGCCAGAAAAATAGAGTTCAGTCTTTCACTGGAAAAAGCCAGCGAAGACTTGCGGGAAAAGCTGGCTGACTTTAGTTTGTCGGACATTTTACCATTCTAACCATACCGGCAAACACAGATATAAACGGCTATGTCTTCCTGAATAAATAAGTGGCCACCACAGTTATTTATATCTATTCTTCAGCAAAAAGCCCGCACATGTTTGCGGGCTTAATTATTTAATTGACTTATTTCTAAGGTTGATCCGGCCAATCAATGTCAGGTGCTGTAGCAGTGTCTACTCGGGTTAGTAATACTCGGTATTTTTTCCAGGCAGCTAACTGAATTTCCTCTTCATCTGTAGCTATGCTTAGTTCAACAGCATCAATTAGAGGGGCTATTTTTTCGTTAGCTCTTGCCAGTCGCATTAATTTTTCATTGTCAGCGATTGCTACAAGCTCTGCCAAGGTTGGTTCTGGAACATCAACCCACATGGGAAGTCCATCATTACCAGCAACACGCATCATTCCGGCTGGAGGAATATCTGTATATAACTGGTAAGTATCATCAGACACGCTAACACCATCAGACGGCCAGCCGTGCTCGGAATTAACATAAGATTCCTTCAGCTCAGTTGGGTAGAATGAATTATTAATAGCACTATAAATATAACTGGACATAATTTAGTATCCTATTGCTCTATAATATGCAGTGCCCGCTGGGTATATATTTCCCATGCTGCTATACGCCCTGAATTGTGCATTATTACTCAATACCATTGCAGAAAAAATGCCAGCTGATCCCGGGCTGAAGCCGTTATGGGTCAGCTGAATATTGATACATTTGTTTGGGAATGGGATTGGAAAACTATTCAAATAACCGGCTTCCACACCGGTATTCCCGCTAGCGTTGCATATTCCCCATTGTTCAATCAGGCCGCTTGGTTGATAGCCCCAGCCGTTTTCCGTAACGCTCGATCTAAATAACAGCGAATATTTTAATATTCCGTCACCAGTGGCATGCCATGACGAGTTCTGTTCAACAATCATTGTCACACTCTCAGTCGGCATTAATTTAAAGCTTTTCACTGTGGACATGGGTATTGAAATATTATCATCTGGATTTCCGACAGAAATAGTGACCATAGAGTTTTTCACATTCCAGATAGTGATCGTTTGCCCGCTACTATTAATGTTACCGATATCGGGTAATGTAAACGTTGCCGGTGAGTCATTATCAATCCAGACTCGGCGACCAAAATCTTGTAATGTAAACTGGCTAACAGCTTGTTTATTAACTTGAGAATGAAAATATCCTTTCTCTTGTAGTCTTAGAGGGGTTACTGATGCGGTTTTATTACTACCTTTAAACGTATCATCTGAGGTAGCAAGCCTCACAAAACCCTTTTGTGTTTCGGTTGCATCAGGATGCGCCCTTGATTCTGAATGCTTTAAAACTAAATCATCCACATACTTTCGGGTGGCTAGGACAACAGCCGGATCTATTTTTAATGAGATCTCACTGGTACTGTTAACAATCAAAATCATTCTGACTGCCTGTGTTCTGCCGCTGCCCTCACTGAGCTGAGGTTTATATGTTTCAGGGCAATTTGCAACGGCGATCAGAATACCATCTTTATCAAATAATCCGATTTCCCGAATGTACCAACCGCCAACATCTTCAGGAATAATCTGTTCCGCAATAATCTGATTGGTATTATTAGGATCAATACTCAATGAATTTAATGGTGCTCGGCGTTTTTCTCCAATCAGTATCGTTTGTGAAGCTGTCGGTGTAGGTATAGATCCACCGCCATCACCTACCGCCATATGAGCAATATCCAGCGTTGTACCTAATGCCGTAGCATTAGCCAGCTTTGCCGCGCCAAGGTCAGTAAGAATTGCATAAAATTTATTTGTCATGGGTTTACTCTCATGCTGTCAATAACGTGCACCGCTCCGGCATAAAATTCCATGCCAGATACGGAAATTAACTCTGATAAATAGGGGTAAACGGTTATTTCATCACCGAGATAAGCAGCGGCGCCAATATATGCAGGGCCAGAACTACCCAGACTAATCACCAATCCAGCTAAATGGCGGCTGCATGGCTTTGCGTCATCAATCAGCCTTTCCAATTCTGCATACATTTCATCGGTGATTCCTGACTCTAACACCCCGACCTCAAGCCGGAATGTGCCGGGCACTTCATTCAATTCCCACCACATAATGACGTTAATCAGAAAGCCTAGCGGCTCCACCGCTCGACGCAGCGCGCTAACCGTTCCTTTATGACGATGAATAAAATAAGCTTTTTTAATCACTTCACGTTTTGTCTGTTCCAGCCAGTCGAAAGACCAACGATCAACAGAAAAAGCCCAGGCGAGATAAGGCAATAATTCAACAGGACAAGTATCAGGATCCCATAATGTACGTAACGGTACGGAAATATCACTAAGTGGCGCGCACGCCAACGTCATGGCGTGTTCTAATGGTGAAGAATTAGGTGGTAATAACGATTTATTCATCATAACCACCCACTTCTAATTGGTAACTATTGCAGTATGCTGCCTGCGTCTTATTCAACACGATATCTTCAGCAGGCTTATTCAGCTCTACACGCTGCACCCCTTCCACATGCAACGCCGCGTGAATAGCTGAAATACGAATATCCCGACCTAAGCGGCGCTGAGCATTGATATAATCAATAAATTGTTGTTCCGCTGCCTGTCTTATTGGCTCGGCCTCTGGCCCAGGATAAAAATACAAAATTGCGTCAACTTCATATTCCACTATCTCAGCAGACTGCGTTGTTACTCTGTCGGCTACTGGCCTAACTTGTTCATCATTTAATACCTTATCAACAATGGCTATGAGTTCTGAGCTGGCGGTACCGTTGCCCTCTCTGGATAATACAGATACCGTAACGCAAGCGGGTTGAGGACTGATTGCAGATACATCGGCCACACGCCCATCAGCCGAACGTCCAAAAAACTCATAAGCAGCGGTCGGCCCTGCAACACTCAGCCCTTCAAATGCCTGTTGTGAACGGGTACGAAAATCCGCATCTGATTCCATGATGGCAGGAGCAGGAGGAATGACAGCGTTGTTTTCCTCTCTGATAGTAAGGCGCCTTACACTAAAATTGGCGGCCAACTGATCCAAGTCACTATCAGAAGCATACGCCAGCATAACGGCCCTTGCTGCCTCATTGACACGCTGACGCAGTATCAGCTCTCTATATGCACTTTCCTGAAGGTGTTTGACCATTGGCTCAGACTCAAGTGTCAGCGTGAGTCTGATAGCTTCCTGCTGCTCTGGTGGATATAGTGCTATTAATGCCGCCTTACGTTCAGCAAATATAGTTTCATAGTCTAACGACTCAATAACAACAGGCGCTGGCAATTGTGATAAATCAATAATTCCGCTCATTATTTTGCCATCCTTAAATTTACGTCAGTCATAAACGTTGAAAGATCATCTGTTCGGCGAAACGTCATTAGCGCAATATATTGCCCTTTATCATCAATATTGATGTTTATATTGGTCAGTGATACACGCGGTTCCCACTGATATAGCGCGCTATAAATAGCTGACATAATTTTCAAAACGGTGACAGGGTTGGCGGGCTGGTCTATCAACTCTTGTAATCTGGCGCCATAATTACGGCGCATTAATCTCGAACCAATCGGCGTTGTTAAAATATCGCTGATAGACTGTTGTATATGCTCCGCATCGGTAATCATTCGCCCTGTTGATGCATTCATACCTGCATATCTTTCCTGGCTCATTGCGGGGCATCCGTCAGACTTCCGCCACGTTCAACACCAGAGTGTTTGTGCGAATGAACAACAACGCCATTTGATTTAAAGTTGCCACCTGAATGATTAATGTTACCGGTCATCGTGCCACCCTGTTCAATACTCAACGTGGCAGTTGATAGATGGTTGGTACAGATAACTTTCGGGGTATCGAACGTAATAGATCCAGAGGCTTTGATGGTTGCTGTAGAGGTATTGACCGTAACTGAATCAGAGCTGGTAATAGTGATGTTCTTCACACCACTGATTAGCATGCTGCTGCTCTCAGGATTATATTCATACCGAGCACCATCAGGATGCTGAGTAACCTGTGTACCGCTATTAAAATCTGGTGGTTGAAGTTCATTACTGTACAAACTTCCAATAATGAATGCTTTTGACAGTTCACCTTCAGGGGCTAATAAAATAACCTGTTCGCCCACAGACGGCGCCCACCATGTGACAGCGTCACCAGCACGATCAGCGCGCCAACGGATCCAATCGGTGTCATTACCTCCAGTTTTAACCCGTGCAAGATATTTATCAGGGTTCACTTCCGTCACGATACCAGTACGAATTAAATTACAGAGTAAGCGGAGAAGTTCAAAATTATCCATTGATGACAACCAAGTTATAAAGATTACACTCAGTTTCACTATGTCCGCGCGCGCGCGCAATGAAATGAAATTGTCAGATAACGCTGACAATCAATCTTGCTGAAGAAAATTAACCACGCTATCAGCAATCCAGTCTATATCATCATGACTGAACCCAAGTAATTCACGTACCGGATAACGGGTTTTGGCCTGTTCTGCCACATTATCCACTTCACCATACTGATGAACGCTGGCAATCTGAGATGTGCGGCCATTAAACCCAACGGTTGCTTCATTAGCTGTTGCAGATGCTTTTAAAAATCGGGCGGTACGAAGACGTCGGAACATCTTTTCAGTACGGGAAATACGGCGTTTAGTCTGGCTTGTATTGATTTCAAGATAACGCTGAATATCACGTTTATAAAATGAACGGACAGCGCCACGATCGGTATCAAAACCAGTAATTTTCCTTGCGTCACCTCGCCCTGTGGTTCTCCAGTTTGTTAATTCTCTTACGCCTTCTTTCCATAGAAATCGCACACCGCCTTGTGTACGTAAAACACGATTTTTCCGTGGTATATAACTGCCGCCATCTGGATTTTGCTGGCGACCGATGCGTTTTTGATTGCGTTGACGTAAACCATAAGCAAGCTGGCGAGATAATCGCCGCCGCTGATTCGGCGCCAACTGTTCCACAACATTAGCCAGATAGTTATCAAGCTGTTGAAAAAGTGCGTCAGTATTACTGCTACTCATTAACTAACTACCCGTATAAGTAACAATTAACCGTGCTTTACCGCCACGATTAGTACGCATACATGCCCTGACTGGTGGATTTACGTTAATAAATCCTGAAAAGATATGGGCTGGCGCGTCACTTTCTGGCTGACCTGATGAATCACACAGATAGGCAATCCCCGTCATAACCTGAATTAGTGCCGACTGCTTACCATCTGTCACTGGCTGATATTCGTCAGTCAGCTCAATTTCTACTGTTGCCATCTATTAGAACTCCATTTAACCCAATACAAAGTCGGGTGTTGTTGGGTAGACGATATATTGTTGAGCGGCCAGCGGCACTTCACCACGAATCACATCTACAAAAAATCCATCCTTAGGCGTTGGTGGTGTTACTACATTTCCGTCTTCGTCATACTCTCCATTATCTTTGTAGAGAGTCCCGCGAACTGCTATTTCTATTCGTAACGTTGGTTGAATCCAGTTACCGGCAGTAAACCATTCCGGACAACATTCGATTGCAGTACGCTCATCTGGAAATCGTAAATATCTCATCATTGCATGTACTCAATTTGCGGAATGTATCGTGTTCCCCAATCATTAGTTGACCACGGCAATGGAAACCACGCATCCCCGTTTGCTGGGTACTCGTCAAACTCACCTGTTGTATACCTAACCCGAATGCCTGCCGCGCCCTGCATTTCAACGAGCAGAAATGAAGCGCCACGAGTTGCTTCAGTTCCATATGTCAAAATTGTTGATGTTGCTGTATTGCCGTACTCATACTGCCAGCCCCACGGCCATGTCATTGTGTTAGCGACTGATGGGCCGCTACTGTAAACTGATGTTGTTCCCGAAAATGACGTTGTTTTTGGTGTTGTTTTTTTAGTGATCCAATATTCCCATACATTTAGGTTTTCTATGTAAGCGTAGTCCGGTGTTGTAATGCGCTCGATAAACGCACGTGAGCTAACAGGGACGATAGAAAAACCACTTGCCACAGCGTTTACATCTAATGGGTCATACGTCCGGCAATATAAGCCGCTACCGACATTGGTATTGTAATATTTAGCCCCTAATGGCATGACCGTACCCGCAGGCGTAATAACAGGCGATTCCACAATGGTGCAGTAGTTTCCAACCATTGGAGTAACAATAGTTGTATTGTTCTTAATTAGATTTGTTCGCTGAGGCTCCGGTTCATGCCGCCCAACAGCAACCCCATTAATAAACTCAAGCGGACATTCGTCAGGGCCAGCAAAATGAATAAGCCCGTCCTTACCCTTATATGCGTGTGAGCTGGCACACATAAACCTCAAACGCCGATCAAGAACTTCAGTCGTTAAGTCAATTGGTGACAGGTCTGGCTTTCTGGCTGCAATACCCAATACCTGAGCATTAGGGATAATCAACCCCATGCCAGATTGCGTACCTAATACCGGTATATTCTTAATCATGAGCCTTTCACCATAAAACCATCAGCAATCAACTCCCAACCATCAGGCCCGCATTCCATTGATGGCATGGGTTCTGCCCGATGTTTGATTATCAACTCACCCTTATCACTTCTACTGACGATTGTTGATTCATCAACTTGTATTATGAAAAGAATATCCATTGTTGAATTACTTAACAGGTCGGCTTCATATGTGATCCCGTTCTGTCTACGGTCAGGATTAAGCAATAAATCCGGCTGGTACTTTCTGGCCCAGGCAAGAATGGGTACGCTCAGTGAATCAATAGAATCAGGGTAATCCATTACCAATACTTCAAGCGGGTAACGGTATTCAAACGAAGATGACAACTGGCCGGTTGCTACTAAGCGACCTTTTCTGGTGTAAACCACCAGGCTATCAGGATTATCACGCAGATAAGGTACTGCGGTACTGATAAATTTTCGTAGTAGCTCGGCTTTTAACATGGGTTATTTACCTGTTCTCTCATTATCAGCCTGCTGAATGGCTGCTTTATCAGCATTCGCTGAGCCAAGTGCATCCAGTAGCGCATCATTCCAGTTAAGGCTTGCGCCGTATGTCAGGCGCCCGTCTTTCATTTGCGGATACGGGATCGGTGTGGGTATCAGAAGTTCCGCCGGTAGCCGTGGACAGGGTGCGGGTACGTAAACTGTTCGCACGGTCGAGCAACCGGCGCTGAACTGAATCAGGCACAAAACCAGCAGCGCAAGAAACACCTTGTAAATCCGCGTGATTATCTGCCCTTCGCTGTTCACCGGCATACTGATCCTGTACTTTTTCACGTGCACGATCCTCTGTTATCAAATTAAATACGGTTGTCAGACGCAGTATGTTTCCCATTGCACCGGCACTGATATTGAGTTCATTGACGGCCTTTTGTTCTGCGGCTTTAGCCACCGTTTTTTCATGCCATTGCCAGACGGCTGTCAAGATGGCCAACATAGCTATCAATGACACTGCTGCAGTAAATTTTCCTGTCATCATTTAATGCCGTTATGAGCAAGGCTAAAATGATTGCCATCCGGTTTAGAAAATCGACCGCCCCAGCTACCGCCAAGACTTTCCCAATACTCACCCAATGGCCGATAGGCAGCACTATCAGTCTGATACTGACCATTGATAAATAAATTGAAGTCTACTGCTAAACGCTGAGTATGCAGGCTGTTAGCTATTCCGCTCCCTTTCTTTGCGTTCAATGCCGCTTGCTCTGGGGTTCGGTATGACTCACCAAAAGTCAGGTAATAACCGTTTTCATGTGACCACATAATTAGCCTAGCTATCATGACCGTGAATTGCTGTTGTTTTTCACTGAGTGTCATTATCTTGTCTCCTGAAAATATGCATAACATTGCCGCGGGCTGAAAAGATGGCAATACAAAGTGTGATGTTGAGTAATGTTTCAGCCCAATCAACATAAATGTACTGACCGAAAATGATACGAACCACTACTGCAAAGCAGGCAACCATCAGCACATAAGCCGACCACGATCCCGCAGGCCGATGCTGCGCGCCTTTGCGGCGATACGTAAATAATCTGGCAATAATCAACGTACAAATAACCGCATTCAATGCCAGCAGAAACGGACTGCTTATCATGTTCCATCCCCTTTATTACGGAACCTATCGAAGACTGAACCGCCGTCTTTCGGTTTAGCGCTGAACATCATCAATACCCTAACCGCCGCCGCTGATGCCAAGGTGGCCCCAATCGGGGCCGCTGCGTGTATCGGCTCACGTAATGCGGCTGACAATAATGAGGAAACGATAGAGGCAGTAAACTCAGCACAATAAACACCGGTAATCATAGAGACACCGAATAGAAAGGCCCGCTGCCAGATAGGAAAATCTACTGCGGATAGGACAAAAATAACCGAGCCAGCAAACGCCGCTATAATGATGCCTGGATCGATGCCTGGTATCAGTCCTGCCAAAGTAACGCCTGTAATTACACTTGTTGCAGTGCCGGTACTGATAGTAATTGGTTCAGCCATAATGTTTTAATTCCATAATTGCACAATGTCCTCTTGCGCCCGGGGTGCGATATCCGGTAAATAAACTATCTGACCTGCTGCTAACATGGGTGAGCCATTGCATAAGCCTGGATTAGCCTCATAAACAGCTTCAGTCACTCCCGCCGTTCTGCCGTAATACCGCATACAAATCTCATCGACTGTATCGCCCTGTTGCGCCTGTATTTTCATTAAACAAGCTCCGCTATTCCTCGGCTATCTCCCTGAATATCACTGACAGCCCAATTAACATCACGCCATAACGTGTCAATTTGTGTTGCCAGCGCCTCCGCATGTTTCTCTCCTTCGCGGGTTGTATCAATATCTCTGTACCCCTCAATCAATAATGCTTTTGTCAGGGAATAGACTGCATTCCGGTAACGCCATATTTTGACGGACTCACCATTAATTTTGCTGGCCGGTACTTCACTCAAGGCAGTCACGCCTAGCTCTTCTTGATTATTTCGCCACTCATTCAGACGATCATTGACATGTGCAACCGCTTCAATAGTGCGCATCATTAACCGGTCAGTCGTAACCTGACCATCAAGGCGCATTGCCTTGCGTAATTCACCTAATGAGATTTCAGGCCAGAATGAGTCACTATTTACCTTTGAATCACCATCATTCGGCGTCTCTGTTTCTGGTCTGACAGGTTCGGTCGCTATCATGCTCATTAAGCAATCTCCGATAAAGGCAGGCGGTGGACGGCATGAATAACGGGGAATAACCCAATTTCATACCGTGCCGCCTGGGTGCGCGGGGGCACATTCATTTAAGCCTTGGCTTTACTGTCCTGGGCTTTTTTATTCGTGGTCTTTTTGTCTTTCTTGACCGATTTAGAAGCAGTAGCTTTCTTGGCTGGCACCTTTTCTGGTGTCTGCTCTGGTTTGCTTTTGGCGGTATCGGTATCAGCAGTTGATGTAACCTGACTATTTTCTGCATCATCCTCACCAGAAGTGGCGCGTGTGATTTCTTTGATATCACGCAGCAGATTTTCAATATCACGCTTTACGCCTGCCTTTTGTGGATTTAGCCGCGTTGCCTCTCGCAGATAACCGATCGCCGTTTCCATTGCTTCAAGGGTTCTGTCCAACCGGAAAGTAAAACCAATGGCCTTACACAGTTTTGATCTGACCGCGTCTGGCATATCTTCATTCGCTGTCAGGCCATGTAATCCCATTAACAAATCAACACTGACTGTTGATTTAAAAGGATCGGCTTTAAAACCAGCTAAAATCGGATCACAAATTTCTTCAGCTAACACGGTGGCCGCTGTACGTTTGTACTGATCCGGCATGGGTAATTTATGACGTAATACATACTCGCCAATTCGCAAGGCTTGCGCGATATCACCGCAATCAACACACCAAATCATGATCGTGGTCAGCACATCATCAGCCTGGCCGGTATCCGCTGACAGAGTGCCCTCAATCCATGATTGATAATTAGGCAGCATCTTTCGCTTTAAATCGGCTTTGGTTGCATTTGATTGCACCTGGCTTAAATCTGTTTTATCCATTCGTAAACGGTACAAAATTTGCTCATAAGCAGTACGCTCCTGAAAACCGTCTTCAACTCTGCCACGGCGTTCCGCCATGACCTTATCAAAATGCATTTTTGCCGGTGTTAACATATATTTCCCCTTGCACACCGGCCAGCATAATGCTGGCCGGTTTATTGCTTATGGTTGTGCAGCAGTAATACCTTCAATCAGGCACCCAAAGCCATAATCCTCTACAACAAAGTCATCATTTGACGATTCATAAGTAGCAATACGATTAAGTTCCGGCTCTTCTCGTACCATGCGGCGGTGCGAACCTTCCTGCCAATAGATTGATAAGTTAGTCCATGACGTAATAAACAGTGTCCCTTCAGGGAAAAATGGCGCAATAAACGTTGGTAAATTGCCGATCTTATTCTCAGAGGCAATAAGTTGACCGGCAATTGCCTCCGAGTTTGGATTAGTGGAGCTGACGGCATTGATAAGCGGGAAGTTTCGATTAACCACAATCTGACCACTACAAATTGCAACTAAGTCAGTCGATTGTTTATACCATTCATCTAACAACGAAGTTTTTGCATCAAAAACCAATGAATCAAGGTTGCCGTATGCGCCCTTGGCGATCACCTTATTTTCATCATCACGACTGGTTACGGTAATATCTTTCATTACCCTCTGAGGCGAAAACTCCCGATATTTTTGCAGCCAGCCCTTACCAACATCTTGTAACAGCGGGTTATTCGCTAAATCAGACTTTGCTGCACGACTAACACCATTGAAGCCGATCATGATGCGATCTAGCGCCCGTCGATCAATAATTCTATTTGAGATACGCTGTTGAAAATCTTTAAATTTTGCCCACATATCCAACTGAGCATAAGAAATATAGGTGTCAGTGTTAATTTGCTGACAGAAATAGGTATCATCATCCAATGTATGGACAGACCGAGGCTGACGGCGATCAGTCGTAGAGGTATTAGTGCTGGATACTGGGCCGCCAATAGCTAATCCTATTTTTTGTCCCGTTTGTTCAGGCACACCGGCGATATTAATTTTTTCCAGCATTTCACTCGACAACTGAGTTTTATCTTCCAGTGTCTGCTCAACGCTTGGTGCCAGATTAAAATTCTTAGAGACATGATCGACGCTAATGCCGTTCAGTTCGGCCTGTCTTGCCTGATACTGGTCAAACAAGATACGGGTTTCATTACGCATAATATAAAATTCCTGTTTCTGTAATTCAGTGAGTTATCTGTGCCTGGCAAACTATTTCGCCGTTAGCATTCCGCCTGGTATTCCTTCGTGGTTCCATCACCACCAGTCGCTGGCGGGCGATGGCTATAATGGCGCGCATCTTCCTCAGTCAATTTCTTCTTCAACTCGGTGAAATCAGAACGCAATGTATCCACTTCAGTCTTAAGTTTTGAATTTTCCTGCTCATTGCTGAGTTTATTCACCTGGTCAATCAAACTGGCCTGGCTTTTCGCAACTTCTTCAACCGCTGAGCGAACCTCTGCATTTTCTTGGCTAAATTTCTGCTGACTGCCCTTCATTAATTCAGTCACACGGGAAAACCATGACTTACCTGATTCAGGTTCACTCGGTGCCTGAACAGCTTCAAATTCCATTGTTGACTCAATAGACTCAGTGAAAAAACAGGCTTGATCGTGCTTACGTGAGGCCAGTGGATTTACTGCACTGTTAGCACAGAATTGCATCATTTCAGTACCTAAACTGGCAGGGTTATCCGTGCAGGCTAATCCCATTAAATAGGCTTTACCGGTATCAGCAAAAGAAGGGTGAATTTCTACACTGTGATAAATTTTCTGGCGTTTCTCTTTCAGTGCCACCAGATCGTCAGTGGCATCGACTTTTGCAAACAGAGCACGGCGACCTGATAACGGGCCATCCGCAATATCATCAGCTTTAAGCTCAATCACATCACCATAGGCTTTAAAATCACCACTTGGAGACCAAATAAAATGCTCTAAGTTAATGCGGGCGCCGTACAGCTCAGGGTTATAAGTTTCAGCCATCTGATCGATATGTTGACGTTCCAACGTACGGCCATCACAAGTAGCCCCCTCAACAGCAACGCGGAAAAATTTGGATACAGGCATTGTGTCAATCTCCGAATGTGTAAACCCGATTCATATAAAAAGTGATCACATCATTCCCCCTGTAAGCGTCCGGCGCAAAACCTTCGAATTGTCGTGCCCTTGCGACAACTGAAACAGATATATCAACACCCGCGCGCGCGATAGCCTGACGCCATGAATACAAACACACCTGACATTCGTTCAGAAGCAAAGAGCCTTTACTGGCGGGCGTTTAGCATTTCTCAGATTGCCAATGCAGTCGGAGTCAGTATTAACACGCTCTACAGTTGGCGGCGCCGTGATAAATGGGATGAAGCAACCGTTAAACAGCGGGTGTGTGAGCGTACTCACGTCCAGTATTTGAGGTTGATCGAGAAGGAAAACCCCACGCCACACGACTTTAAGCGGATCGATCTGTTAGGCCGACAGTTAGATCGATTCTTCAGGCATGAGCATAAGGACGAAGAGAAAGAGAAGAAGAAAAAAACTATTAAAAACCACTTCACACCGGAGCAAATAGAACAGCTACGAAAAATACTGTATGAATCCTGGTATGAGCATCAAAGGCGCTGGTATAAACAGCGGAGCCGCCGTAACCGCTTTATTCTGAAATCACGTCAGATAGGTGGTACGCGCTATGTTGCACAAGAAAAACTACTGCGGGCGCTGGAAGATGGCGTTAATCAGATATTTCTATCAGCCAGTCGGGCGCAAGCGTTCCAGTTTAAACGCTTCATTCAGGCAGCGGCTAAACTGGTCGGCGTCGAACTGGTTGGCGGTGATACCATCGAACTGTCAAACGGTGCGATACTGTACTTTCTTGGCACATCAGCAGCGCACGCGCAGAGCTACACCGGCGATCTGAACTTTGACGAAGTGTTCTGGGTAAGCAATTTTCTGAATGTCCGTAGAGTTGCCGCGGGTATGGCATCACACAGTCACTTAACCCGTACTTATCTATCAACCTGCTCCAGTGAAGAGCATGAGGCATTTAAATTCTGGTCAGGCGATCTATTCAATGAAGAGAGGCCGAAAGCTGAACAGATTGAAATTGATACCAGTCATAAGGCACTTAAAAACGGTAAACTCTGTGGTGACAATGTCTGGCGGCAGATTGTCACGATTGAAGATGCGATCAAGCTTGGTTTCGACAAAATCAGTATTGAGCAGATACAGTTTGAAAACTCTCCGGATGACTATGGCAATCTTTACATGTGTCAATTCTCTTCATCCAAAAAGCGGGTATTTGACTATAACGCACTGATAAATTGCGGCGTTGATGGCTATAACGATGATGTCTGGCCGGACTGGCGCCCATTCTCTCCTCGTCCATTGGGTAATCGCCCTGTCTGGGTAAGTTATGATCCTAATGGCAGCAGCGGGAAAGGTGACAGCGGTGGCTTAGTCGTTATTGCACCGCCTTCCGTTCCTGGCGGTAAATTCCGCACGGTAGAACGCATTCAACTTCGAGGAATGGAGTTTGAGGCACAGGCCAAAGTGATAGAGGAAGTAACAGAACGTTATAACGTGCAGCATATTGCTATCGACGGTACAGGGATTGGTGCAGCGGTATATCAGATAGTTATCAAGTTTTTCCCTACTGCGGTTATGTACAACTACAACCCTACATTAAAACGAGCAATGGTACTCAAAATGTTGATGACCATTCGAGCCGGTCGCTGGGAATACGATGCAGGCATGATGAATCTGGCTCAATCTTTTATGACTGTTCGAAAAATTGTTACACCTGGCGGCATTACCACTTATGAGTCTGATCGCAGTCGCGGCAGCAACCACGGAGATCTAGCCTGGGCTACAATGCAATGCATTTATAACGAGCCTATTGGCGTTGAGATCACAGATACAAGCAATAGTTTTGTTGAGGAGTTCTAATAGTGAGCCGCAAACATAGACGGGCAACGAAAGCACAGACCGGACAACCAGAAAACATGAAGACTGAACCGCTGGAAAGTGTTGAAACCTTCAGCTTTGACAGTCCTGTTTCGGTTAACAGAATGAGCGATCTTAATGACTGCTTTGAGTGCTCTAACAATGGCCGGTGGTATGAACCGCCAATCAGCCCTTATAGTCTGGCTAAAATGCTGGATTCTGCTGCTTATCATTCATCACCATTGTTTTTTAAGCGCAATGTGATCCTGTCTTGCTACATTCCACACCCATTACTATCCCGACAAGATATGAGCGCCTGGATCCTTGATTACTTGATATTTGGTAATAACTATATGGAAGTCAGGCGCAATCGACTCGGTGATCCTATCGAATTGAAACATAGTCTGGCTAAATATACCCGTAGAGGTGTCGATCCCGATCAGTATTGGTTTGTTACTCACCATGTACAAGATTTTCCTTTTGAACCAGGCAATATTTGCCAGATCAAAAACCCCAGTATTCATCAGGAAATCTATGGTACACCTGAATATATTGCCTCATTGCACAGCGTCAGCCTCAACGGTGAGGCCACCATATTTAGACGTAATTATTACATCAATGGCAGTCATGCCGGTGTCATCGTCTATTTAACAGACCCCGTAGCTAACAATGCTGATGTTGAAAAACTGAAGCGGTCATTAAAGGATGCCCGCGGGAATGGCGCCTTTAAAAACTTATTTGTCTATGCCGCAGGTGGTAAAAAGGACGGTTTGCAAATACTTCCCTTCAGCCAGATTGCCGCAAAGGATGAATTCACCGGTATCAAAGATGCAACCCGCGATGATATGTTGGCAATCCACCGTGTTCCACCTCAATTAATGGGCGTTATGCCGGGTAATGTTGGTGGCTTCGGTGATGTTGAGAAAGCCGCTCAAGTGTTTGCGGTCAATGAGTTACTACCAATACAGGAAACACTGAAAGAGTTAAATGACTGGTTAGGGATCGAAGTTATCCGATTCAAAGAATATTCACTAACAAAGCCTACAGCCTAATCAATATACTCCCTACTGAAGCCGCCCTGCGCGGCTTTTGTCTTATTTATTTTCAAATCAATTTACAGCGCATCAGCGCGACGCTGAGCAATGCGTCAACATAATCACACAAGATATAACATTATCAGTTACGCATCCCAAAAGGCCGTAAAAGTGGGTTATTTCTCACATTTGGCATATTCAATCTTTCGTGCCTCTGCGCGCGCTGGTTCCCCCGCCTCGCCCGCACGCAAAAGTCATCGTTTTTTGTGCAGTTGTGCAAGCCAAGCAAGTCCTCGCCCTATCTGGGCTTGAAAATGAATTGGGACTTAAAAAAATTGTGCGGAATAATGCAAATTTGTATACCTAAAATCGATACGCTAATAACTTGTTTTTACGGGTAAATATAATTATGTTTTAACAATTAGTGTACTGTTGTCATTAACGTTCTGGAGAGTGATATGTCAGGTAAGAAAGGGATTGATTTATGGTTAGAAAGGCTAAGTTATATTGCTCAAATTGGATTATTGATTGGTGCTGCTTTTACAATCAACTATACAGTTATACCTCTCTATCAATTAGCATCATTGCAAGAGTCCATAGCTATTAAAGAGGTTGAATTTAAAGAGAAAATAAAAGAGATACAACTAAAGCAAATCCAATTAGACCAAATGGAAGTTAAGGCGAATAATTTTTACAAAGTTATTCGTAAAGACTATATCAACAAATATATTACAATATTTCACGTTCAATGTGACCCCATCAGATCAATGTTACTTAATAATAACTCTGATAAAAAATCTACTGAAGAACGTGCTATAGAAGCTATCAGTGTTGATATTAATACTTGTGTTAATGATGAAAAATTCATGAAGGAGATGTCTGATTATTTCACAGAAAAAGATTTTTCTTTATTCAAAGAGAAAATCACACAAATATCACAACAGGTTGAAAAGAAAAGACAAGAAACACTAAATAATATTAAAACTTACAGAAAAAGAGCCACTATTGACCCCTCAATTCTCCCAAAAGAAAAAGATTATTCAAAAGATTCGTTTGTGGAAAATTTAGACCGTCTGATGATATCGGTAGGTGTTGACCCTGATTCATTAATAGATGAGAAATACATAATGGACTCACGTATCAATGACGGGCTATGGGAAGAAGTAAAAAAATACGCTGATGATGTGTACGCCGATTACAGTGAACTAAGAGATATTAATTGGATGTAACTATAAGGTCTATTACGGCCTAATACATAGGCCGTAATATCAGATTAATTTCAATATTCATCATAATTTGACAACGCAGCCATAATTGCTAACTGCTCATCTGGTGGTAATGCCTTATAGTTTCTCGCCCACCGCTCAGCCTTCCGCTTTATTCTTTGTCTATCTATATAATTCTTTCCAGCAAATTGATGCGAATAAACAGCACCCTCACTGAAATTCATCCATAATTTTTCCGTCCTAACCCCACCGCGCGTCATTGACTGGTATTCATGTGTCCGCCATCCTGGTAATAAATCGTCGTACATTCTTGAAGGGTAACCAGATAAGATAATATTTACGTTATCCGGCAATAAACGCAGGATTTTCAGCAAATCAACATGATCTTTTTCTGTATATTCATGACGATAACGGGCGCGACTGGTTCTGGTACAGGGCAAATAGGGCGGATCACAATAAAGCTGAACACGTCCAGCCGTTGAAAAATCAAAATATCTTAGATAATTAACTGCATCAGCCTGAATAAGTTCAACGCGGGAAGCTTCTTTATTATGTATGGTCTCAAAGTATCCTAATGCATGCTCATCAATATCTACTCCAATATTACGCAGTGCAGGCGGCTTATTCAGCATTACCGCCCCACCGCCTAAATGAGTTTCAATATAAGTATCATGTGGCGCCATTCGACTGATGATCGCCTGATATGAACCTGACGCAGCTTTGCTTCCCAAATAACCTGCCATAATATTACCTCTGACTATGATTCAACTTTGGTACCACATAGCCATAAACGGCTATGTCTTCCTGAATGGCCAGAATAGACATAAATGACTGTTCTTCAGCACAGCCACCTATATCTATGCGGTACCCACTCTCAATCTACTAATTCGATCCATCAATGCAGCCCCCCGTGCCCGCGGTTCCTGCTGGCCCGCATATATACAACCATCACTCCGCGCACGGTAATACCGGCCATCAATATCCACTTTATGACCGGCTGCCAGCCGTCTGACTTCATGTTGGGATAATTGCCAACCTAATGACTGAGCAAACTCTTCAATTTTCACCCTCAGTTCCGCAGCCTGTTGGCTAAACGCCAGGTTACAAGCCTCTTTATTACGTGGAGTTGAAGACGAACAGATGATTTTTTGTTGGTCTGGCGGCTGATTTCTCACCCTTCGGAGTAATGCGCGCCGCTCCTTATCGCTCATTTCATCGAAATCAACAGCTGACACAGTCATTTCTGACTCTGATGTGCTGTCAATTTGTTCTACTGGCAGCTCTTTTTTGATTATTTTTTGGTCGCCCGTAGAGTTATTGACAGAACTCCAAGGGCCGCGTTGCGGCGGTAAAGGGCCAAGAGCCTCCAATGCTTCAGCGCTTTGCGCTTCACGCTTCTTCGTTTGTTTCGCTCGGATCTTCCACTTGGTTGTGCGGGTACAGATACGTGAGGTAATACCAAGGCGCGGTGAAAATACACCGTAAATCTTTTCCGATGTTTCGCCGTAAGTGTTTAATTCTTCCGATTCTTCATATGCAAGCCGCACTGTGTAACGATCCCGTGGAATTAACACGCCGCCTTGTTTTTCAATATAAGAAGCGAAACAGCCAACATCAGCGGCAGCCAGAACAGCATCCATATCTGAATCACTGAGCAGTTTTTTACCTGGCCTGAATATTCCCGCCTCTTTTTGAATGGCAACAAGCTGATTATTAAGTTTTCTCAACTCACGCCAGACCGTGACGGGTGGTTGGCCGAATGGTTGAAACTGGCGGATATTATGCTGTGACGCCCATGCCATAGCATACTTGGCGGTATCTTTTAGCGGCTTTCCTGTTTCTGTGTCCAGCTCACCGTCCAGCGCATAGCCATCAATATTTTTTGAAATATATTTAGCCACATACGCGGTAGCCGACCCCTTAGTAGGATCCAGTTTTTTAGACTTAAAGCGGGCACCGGTGCGGCGGCCTAATTCCTGCCGATCTTCAGCAATAAAGTAATCACGCAGGATTTTAACGGTTTCTTTTAGTTGCTCTGGAGGCATGAACAGCAATACATGCCAATGCGGCGTCCCGTCATGATGTGGTTCCGCCACTCTAAAACCATACGGCCGTAGCCCCTGACGTTTAAGAGCAGAAGTCGCTCTGCCCCATGTCAGACATAAATAGCGTTGCCCCTGCCTTGTTGAGGTGTGGTTCCATTTTGGATTGTGGTGACCGCTCTGAATATTGCTGTGGTATTTGGATGGACATGTGATCGTTAAAAAAACGCCTATATCCCCACGGGATTGGGCGATCAGTTCTACACCTGCCATTCTGTTCATTAATTCATGACGGCGTATAGCGCGATTACTCACGCTGGCGTTGACCATATCCTCAAGGCTGACCACATTATCATCATCGTCAACCAGTTCATGTGACTGATAAAAGCTACGATTCTTGCGGCGCTGCTCCTGCCATTGACTCAGGGCGTCAAAACTAACATAAGCCATCCGTTTCTTATGAATAACTCCGGCAGCTCTAAACTGATTTTCTCGCCACTCACAGCGTAAACGCCAAAGCTTTCGCCCCCACCAGTCAGGGTTAGTAATTCGCAATATTGAGGAATAACAGAGGCGGCGATCAAACGCTGAATTTAATGATCCCCACTCTGGCGGAGTGACCCGCAAAGCAAACATTTCCGTGCCTAAATGCTGATAAATCCATAACAGATCGTCGTCTGGCATTTCTGACGGTCTGGTTTCCATTGCTGAGCATTCGGTTTCAAACATTTCCCCTAATCGCCCTGCTATCTCATACGCAGCGGCAATGACCTCTTTTTTGCTGAATTCAGCAAGATGCGGCCAACGGCGGAAATAATACGCAGCAAGTTCAGAAGAGTGACCGCTGTTGACGGACTGCTGGCGGCGAACTCGATCAAGGCGCAGCAATGCTTTCTTCACGGTTCCCATGATGAAAGCATTGACGTGTTTTTGATCTCGGTTATCACGCAACCAGTTTATTTTTGGCAACAGAGCCTGCCGGATAAAAAATGGTTGTTCATTGAAGTGCTGCTGAATACCTTCCAAAGTTTCAGGCCAGCGCTCCATCTGATTATGATGAGCGGTCTTCTCTTCCAGCGCTTGTCGCTTGATTCTGTCTATCGCTGCCAGCCCTAAAGGCTGGTAATTCTTATTCAGTTTTTCAAGGTGTCGAGCTACTAAAGGACTGACACCTGTAACTTCAGGCGTCTTTATTTCATCATCTGCTGCTAAATCTACGACTTTACGTGGTTGATTCCACTGATATACATACCTGGTATTGTCAACAATACCAGGGTACGGAGCTGGCTCAGATGGGGCATAACGACCGCGAGAATCAATAGCCATTACATATATCTCAGAATGGGAGTTCATCATCAAAAGAATCTGATGAATCCAGCATTTGAGTACAGATCTCATGACGGATACTTAACATTACATAACCTGCCGCCCATTTCGACAAATCAGTAATATGAGTAATTTGCACCGTAATCTCTTCGCCGCTAAATCCTTGCTTCACATCGATCCACGGGAAACTTCCGTACTCACGCAAAGTCAGTAAGTCACCCACTCGATAATCTCGGTCAGCGCGGCGAAACTCCGCGCTTTTCTCTCCCATAGCTACCGCATGAAAATATTCTGAATTAATCTTCAGCGCGTGTGTTACTGGTTCCCTTTCTTTCGGTGCTGCACATGATTTATTTTTCGAATTTTTCATTTTTATTTATCTCCAATTGAAAAAGTAATTGGTATGTAATCCGGATGGTGCGGCAATAAACAAAAAGACACTGATGTTTTCTTTTTCTGTGGGTATATACCTATCAATTCCTTTACCGCTTTACGGCTTCCAGCTTTCGCGGCTGATGAGCGGCGGGCTTCAACCTCATAAAATGTAAAGTCAAGATAAACTTCTCTGGTTTCTGGGGTATTGCTATTGGAGAGAACGATATAAGCACCACGCTTAGCCGCCGCAATTAGCGCAGCATTCAGGCGTTGATGATCTGCATTGATAAACGCTTTTGTGTGATAGGTTGTAAAATTTGCTGTTTTAGACGTTGGAATGTACGGCGGATCGCAGTAAATCACGTCTCCCTCTCCCGCCATACCAATAATTTTTTCAAAGTCAGTGCAATGCAGGCTGGCTTTTGCTAACTTCTCAGCAAAGTTCAACATTTCCAAATCAGGAAAATATGCACTTTTCAACTTACCAAAAGGCACATTAAACAGGCCGCTTTGGTTGTATCTACACACACCATTGAAGCAATGCCGATTTAAATAAACAAAAAGTACAGAACGCGTAAAGTTTTTACCCGCGCGTCTTGAATTATTAAATATCCTCCTGTTATTTAAATATTCATGTTGTTCTGCACCATCAATAAAAAATTGAGCCAGCAACGTCATAAAGGCTTTTGGGTTTGCTTTTAGAAAATAATAAGCATTGATTAGATCGGGATTAATATCATTTAAGATATATGACTCATAATCTGTATTAATAAAGACATTGCCCGCACCTACGAAAGGCTCAATTAATCTCTTTCCTGTCGGAAGATATTTTTTAATTTCGGTAATAATGGAACCTTTACCACCTTGCCATTTTAAAAAAGAACGATTCATATCCGAATCCTTATTTTATTAATCGTATTTTTTATTTTCTGGACTATTAATAAAATCGCGCTCTTCCTTCCATTCATAAAAAATAATGAAAGCAATCAACGCGATTAATAAAAAAGCCAGAACAATTACAGTAATGTCCAACCAGCTATCAAAGAACATTGCCTGGCCTCCATTTCCTATAATGCTTTTGCAAACATTCATGTGTTTCCTGACAGGTCACACACCGAGTTACGCCGGTAATAGCTAGGCGGCGCGCTTCTGGTATTGGGCGATCACAATCTTCACAAGCATCTAAAGAAACGCCGCCATGTGCGCGGGCGGCTGCAATCTGACTTTCAAGCACTATTGCCTGTCGTTCCTGAGCTAAATCAATTTCATCAGCCATAATCAAACCTCCGAGCCTGATGCAACCTTGTGGAATGAATCGGCTTCATCACGGATAATTGCAGCAATATCCGCCGGTGATTCATCAACAATAAAATTGGCAAGGCGCTCAAGGCGTTCCGCTACCAGTGCGGCATAATTACGCCGCTCATCTTTTCTGGCCTCATTAAATAATGAGGTTAGATCCTCGCTATTTGGCTTATTCACCTGATTATTAATAGTTGGCATGTGTCTGCTTCCTTAAATTTGGGTAATAGAAACCCCTGACTTTTCAGTCATAATTAATTAAATAGCGTTGTTAATAATTAACGGTTAATTACTTAGCGATTAATTCCGAACAATTTAAACCACAATGAACGGCGTTTATTGCCACACATAAAAGGTTTATCCCTTCCCGCAATAAACTGCACATTACTGACCTTCGGTTGGAAGAACTGGCCGTCAGGTGTTTCCAGCCAGCCGCGAGAATGATGGCAATGAGTCACTTCCTGACCATGCCGTAACATACTTGATAATGATGGACATTTGTTCATTTGACTCCCCCGTGATTACTATCTTTGTACTAACTAACATTATTAAACCCGCTATATAGCGGGCTTAGTGATGCTAATTACTTTTCATCAATAACAGCATTTTCAATTGATGCTGGCTCAATATCTGATTCGTCAAACCAAACACTCACCGCGCGACCATCATTGGCCTGATAATGAATGTAATATTGGTTTTCTGTCATGGCGTAATCTGCACGGCCTTTTACATGACCTTCTTCGCCACTAACCTTAATTTTTACTATTGCTCCTAATGGATACTTGAACGACATAATATTTCCTTTTTTGGTTGATATTGATTTGGCTGATTGCGGTGCCTTTGGCCTCTGTCCATGCTTTTAAAAGAACTCCACCAAAGGCACCGCGCTCAGTTTTTCACTAAATGCACTATTTACGGGCTTTAGAACTCTTTGTGCAGGCTGAAGCTATAGGTTTGCTCTTCTTCGGTTTTGATGTCGTAAATAATCTATCTTTCCATGCATGCCAATCTGGATCCGCCGTTGCGGCAAGGTGTTCAGCAAACGCATCCCATTCCGCCTTATGAATATAAATCTCACCTTCTCCTGATGGGTTTTCTGGATTTTTCATGCGGATAACTGGCAACTTTCCAGCTTGTACCATTTGTCTGACTGCTTTTGGTGTTTTACCGATATAGCTGGCAAAAAACTCCACAGTGACAAGATTGGATGATGTGCTATCTGCAATCTCTAACATTTGTTATCCTCTCGCTTTACCGCCCATAGTGCGTTGGGGTGTCTTAGGGTTTGATTGAGGTGCTTAATGAAGCACCTTTTAATTGAAGGATAGTGCTTACATGAGAACCTTGTCAACAGATTATGCAAAAAAATTACTAACATTGAGGAAAGCTGAAGGTGTAACTCAGAAGATATTTTCTGAAATCACAGGCTTAGCTCTTGGCACGATAAAAAAGTATGAAACCGGCCAACAGATCGCTGGTATCGCTGTAGTTGAAAGAGTGATAAACATTGAAGAGTATAAAAAATACACTATGTGGCTATTACTCGGTGAAACATCACCAGAATCAGGGCAAATAGCCCCGATAATCGATGAAGATGAATCAGAACAAGACAGTAAAAAAATAGGTCAGGCCGAATAGTAATTTATTTAATTTCAGCTTCTGTAATGTATTAAGACAGATATCTCTTAATATTAAATTGTTGTAACTGTTTTTACCTATACCATGCGTTTTATAAGTAAATTGTAATCAACAAAAGAGAGATATTTATGTCTATAAGATCGATTAATTACGCGGAAAAACTGAAAGCAATTCGTATCGCTGAATATATGTCACAGGAAGAGTTTTCATTATCAACTGGAATGGATATCAGTGTTAATAAGGACTATGAAGACGGAGGAGGATTACACGATCCTTTGGTGATTGAAAGATTAATACTGATGGATAACATCAAGTATCGGAAGTATGTGCTCTGGCTGGCGATTGGACAAATTGCATATGAAGCCGGACAAATAGATCCGGCTCTCTCTCACTATGGGCCAGAAAAAACAATGTCACACCACTGAAGCCTGAACACTGGCAATCAGTTCATAAGGCTTTTATTGAAAGTACAAAATACCAGGTAGAAAACATCGGGGGGTTATATGTCTATTAAACCTGTCGATGGTCGTTATGAAGTGGACGTTAGACCGCAAGGAGCAACAGGAAGGCGCTTCCGGCGGAAATTTGATAAAAAAGCTGAAGCTGTAGCTTATGAAAAGTATGTTTTAAGTAATTACCATGATAAGGAATGGGTAGAAAAACCCGCAGATAAACGGTCATTAACTGAATTAATCGATCTGTGGTGGAAGTTTAGCGGATGCAATCAGGAGCATGGTGAGGCTGCATTAGGGAAATTGAGAAAGCTAGATCGTGATATGGATTACCCGCGGTCGTACATGCTCACAAAACCCTTTTTCACCAAGTTTATAGCTATTCGGCTGCAATCTGGAATAAAAGCATCCACAGTAAATAGATTAATGACTCATTTATCTGGGATGTTTACGGCTCTGATTGAACTGGATGAGTTTCACAACGAAAATCCGATCAGGCAATTAAAACCATTAAAAGAAGAAGTTCCAGAAATGGTTTTTTTTACTCTTGATGAGATTCAAGATTTATTAAAATTGCTTGATGATAATGAAAGAAAAATTGCTATTTTTTCATTAAGTACCGGTGCCCGTTGGGGGGAAGCATACAACGTAAAGGCCGAACATATTCTTGATTGTAAAGTCACTCTCTATAAAACGAAGAACGGTAAACAGAGAACTATCCCTATATCAACAGAAGTTAACGATTATATTGTGACTAAGCGCTCTGGCCGGTTGTTTGAGAAAGCCAGCTATAAGCTACTGAGAGAGGCAATAAAGATGGTTAAACCTGATATGCCAAATGGTCAAGCCGTTCACGTTCTGCGGCATACCTTTGCTACTCACTTTATGATCAATGGCGGCAACATCATCACATTACAGCGAATATTGGGGCATTCAAAAATACAGCAAACTATGGTTTACGCACATTTTTCACCAGACCATTTGCAGGATGCTGTAACCCTAAACCCATTAAGAAGAGTGTCCACATATTGACCATAGGTTGGGGTATCTTGGGGGGCGTTAAGGCTCCCTACATCCCTCTAACTTATTGATATACTGAAAAAGCGCTGTAATTACTGGGAAGAAAAAGGCCGCGTGCGCGGCCTTTTTAGGTCTGATGTCTTATTCTTTCGGCGTAGCGTTCTCAACCCGGCTCTTTAACTTCTGACCCGGACGGAAAGTGACTACCCGGCGTGCAGTGATAGGAATATCTTCGCCAGTTTTTGGGTTACGTCCCGGGCGTTGACTCTTATCCCGCAGGTCAAAATTACCGAATCCGGAAAGTTTGACTTGTTCACCGTTTTCCAAAGCTTTACGGACTTCTTCAAAAAACAGTTCAACGAGATCTTTTGCATCACGTTTACTCAGGTTAAGCTTTTCGCACAAGTGTTCAGACATTTCAGCTTTAGTAAGCGCCATAGGTTCAATCTCTCAAGGATGCTTGGAATCGCTGTTTCAATGCCTCTACGCATTCTGCAACGGTAGCGGCAATTTCCTCTTCTTCTAGCGTACGCGTGGTATCTTGCAATGTCAGACTGATAGCCAGGCTCTTATACCCCTCAGCGACACCCTTACCTCGATATACGTCAAATAAGTTTACGCCAACCATCTGATTTACGCCAACTTTTTTACATATTTCTAATACATTGGCAGCAGGTATGCTTTCAGCCACAACAATTGCGATATCACGACGGTTTGCCGGGAAGCGGGAAACCTCTCTGGCAAGCGGTACCCGGCGTTCTGAGACCTTGTCCCACAACAGTTCGAATACCACCGTACGACCGTTGAGATCGAGCTTACGCTCAAGCTCAGGATGCACTACACCAATGTATCCAATGCGTTCGCCATTTAAATAAATAGCCGCACTTTGGCCGGGGTGTAATGCAGGGTTTGCCTCGACTTTAAATTCAATCTCCGACAATTTACCCGTCAATTCTAACACCGACTCAAGATCGCCTTTTAAATCATAGAAGTCAACTGCTTCACGCGCAAGGTTCCAGTGCTCTTCATAGCGATTTCCTGCAATAACCCCTGCCAGCATAACCTCCTGCCGGACACCAAATTCTGCTGATGCATCAGGAACAAAGCGTAAACCGCTCTCAAACAGGCGTACACGACCCTGCTGACGGTTCTGGTTATACACCACTGAAGTCAACAATCCGCTCCATAATGAGAGGCGCATAGCCGACATTTCAACCGAAATTGGGTTAGGTAAAACTAACGCTTCCTGTTGAGGATGCAGTAAATTTTGTACCTTAGGATCAACGAAACTATAGGTGATTGCTTCCTGATACCCTTTATCTACCAGTAAAGTTTTTACCCGACGCAATGGTAAATTGGCTTCGCGATGTGGGGTCATTTCCAAATTGGCGCGCAGAGGCACATTTGGAATGCTGTTATATCCATAAACGCGGGCAATTTCTTCAATCAAATCTTCTTCGATTTCCATATCGAAACGCCAGCTTGGTGCAACGGCTTTCCAGTTATCTCCTTCACGAGATACTTCACAACCTAAACGGCTCAGAATATCGCTAACTTGATCATCAGAAATAACATGACCAATCAGTTTATCCAGCTTTTCACGACGTAGTAAAATGGTGGCACGTATCGGAAGCGTGGTTTTATTGGTCGCATCAATGACAGGGCCCGGTTGACCACCGCAGATATCCAGCAGCAAGCGCGTTGCTCTTTCTAATGCAGTTTGCTGTAGGGCTGGATCAACCCCTCTTTCATAGCGGTGAGAAGCGTCGGTGTGTAAACCAAAGCGACGCGCACGACCGGCAATCGCCAACGGGTTAAAGTAGGCGCTTTCCAGGAAAACGTCTGTTGTCTCTTCGTTTACACCAGAATGCTCACCACCAAAAATTCCACCCATCGCCAGCGGTTTTTGACGATCGGCGATCACTACAACATCCTGGTTCAGTTTTACTTTATTGCCATCCAGCAAAACCAGCTCTTCATTCTCTTTTGCCATACGTACGACAATACCGCCGTCAATACGCGCTAAATCGAACGCATGCATAGGATGCCCCAGCTCCAACAGAACATAGTTGGTCACATCCACGACTGGATCGATAGAGCGAATACCACAACGGCGCAGCTTTTCTTTCATCCACAATGGCGTAGCGGCTTTTACATTAATACCTTTAACTACCCGGCCTAAATAACGTGGACAAGCTTCGCTGGCATCAACCTGAATAGAGATAACATCCTGAATGACCGGAGCCACAGAAGACATGTCAGGCAGGTTTAACGGTAGCTTGTTAATCACTGCCACATCACGGGCAACGCCGATGATACCTAAACAGTCAGCCCGGTTTGGCGTTACACTGATTTCGATAGTGGCATCGTTTAACTTAAGATATTCCCGAACATCCTGACCGATTGGCGCATCTTCTGGCAGTTCAATAATACCGCTATGATCGTCGCTGATACCTAGTTCAGAGAAAGAGCACAGCATACCTTCAGACGGCTCGCCGCGCAGTTTGGCGGCTTTAATTTTAAAATCGCCCGGCAGTACAGCACCAACGGTGGCACAGGCTACGGTTAACCCTTTACGGCAGTTTGGCGCACCGCAAACGATATCCAGCAGGCGATCGCCACCGACATCAACTTTTGTTACGCGTAGCTTGTCTGCATTAGGGTGTTGACCACACTCCACAACCCGACCAACAACCACACCGGTAAATTCACCGGCTACGGGTTCCACACCGTCTACTTCCAGACCGGCCATGGTAATTTGTTCAGACAATTGGTCACGATTAATCGCAGGGTTAACCCATTCACGCAACCAGGATTCACTGAATTTCATGTTTTGGCTCCTGCTATTATTTAAATTGTTTTAAGAAACGAAGATCGTTTTCAAAGAAGGCACGCAAATCGGTGACACCGTAACGAAGCATAGCTAAACGTTCCATGCCCATACCGAAGGCGAATCCCGAGTAAATTTCAGGATCAATACCCACGCCGCGCAATACATTTGGATGCACCATACCGCAGCCCAGCACTTCCAGCCATTTACCGTTTTTGCCCATTACATCCACTTCTGCCGAAGGTTCAGTAAACGGGAAATAAGATGGGCGGAAACGCACCTGTAAATCTTCTTCGAAAAAATTCTGCAGGAAATCGTGAATGGTTCCCTTCAGATTGGTAAAGCTGATGTCTTTATCAACAATCAGCCCTTCCATTTGATGGAACATCGGGGTATGCGTCTGATCGTAATCATTACGATATACGCGGCCCGGAGCAATAATGCGAATTGGCGGCTGTTGATGATTCATGGTTCGAATCTGTACACCAGAAGTCTGAGTACGCAACAGGCGTTTGGCATCAAACCAGAAGGTATCGTGATCCGCTCGTGCCGGGTGATGACCAGGAATATTCAGAGCATCAAAGTTATGATAGTCATCTTCAATTTCAGGGCCGTTAGCTACGGCAAAACCCAGTTCACCAAAGAAGTCAGCAATACGGTCAATGGTTCGCGTTACCGGATGTAACCCGCCATTTTCCATACGACGACCCGGTAAAGACACATCAATGGTCTCTTCTGCCAGACGGGCATTCAGCGCCGCTGATTCCAGTGTGTATTTACGAGCGTTCAGTGCATCCTGAACTTCTTGCTTGGCTTGATTGATGACCTGCCCGGCGGCAGGACGCTCTTCTGCGGGAACATCGCGCAGCGATGTCATTTGCAGCGTCAGGTGACCTTTCTTGCCTAAATATTCCACGCGAACTAAATCTAACGCGGCAACATCATGGGCTTCTTCTATAGCCGCCTTTGCATTGGCAACCAGTTCAGCGAGATGTGGCATTATTTTCCTCTTCTTCCGGCTCTGGAGTTCCGATATCTGGTAATGAAACCCGGTTTATAAAACAACGATACTGTTAATTATCAATATTACTTCAGGCAACAAAAAAGCCTCCATCAGGAGGCTTTTGGCGCTAGTTTCCGTTTCTTCTCTTACGCGCAAGCCTCCTGGTATCAGGTGCTAAAGTAAAAGAAGAAACGGAAAATAGCAGAATTCATACTTGCGTTACCTTGTTATTATTCTGGTTAGTATTAGAAATCAAGCTGATAAAATGTACTGCGACTGACAATACTACGAATACTCTTCAATTTCACGTATTTAAGCAAAAAAAGTAAAAGAGGGAGTTTTCACCCCCTCTTTCATCTGACTTACGCCAGAACTGATTTTGCTTTTTCAACTAAAGCAGCAAATGCCACTTTGTCGAATACTGCGATATCAGCCAGAATCTTACGGTCGATTTCAACAGAAGCCTTTTTCAGGCCATTGATGAAACGGCTGTAAGATAAACCGTTTTGACGGGCAGCAGCGTTAATACGTGCAATCCACAGCTGACGGAACTGACGCTTACGTTGACGACGGTCACGGTAAGCATATTGTCCTGCTTTGATTACTGCCTGGAAGGCAACACGATATACGCGCGAACGGGCACCGTAGTAACCTTTCGCTTGCTTCATTATTTTCTTGTGACGTGCACGTGCGATTACACCACGTTTTACGCGAGCCATATGCTCTCTCCTATCGACTTATTATCTGAATTAAAAGTTATGCGTATGGCAGACATGCCACGACCAGACCCAGATCCCCTTTGGAGACCAGACCTTTCGGACGCAGGTGACGTTTACGCTTAGTAGCTTTTTTAGTCAGAATATGACGTAGGTTGGCATGCTTACGCTTAAAACCACCAGAGGCGGTTTTTTTAAAGCGCTTAGCTGCGCCACGCACAGTTTTGATCTTTGGCATTTTAAATATATCCACTTCGCATTGTTAATAAAACGAACCAGTTGGGCGAATAAAATCCGGATGGCGTTAACCACCCGGATCTTATTACTTGTATGCCTTACTGTTTCTTCTTAGGGGCGAGCACCATCACCATTTGGCGTCCTTCAATCCTACTTGGGTAGGATTCAACAACAGCCAATTCGACGAGATCGTCACGGACGCGGTTAAGCACTTCCATACCAATCTGCTGGTGAGCCATCTCACGACCGCGGAAACGCAGTGTGATTTTAGCTTTATCACCCTCTTCCAGAAAGCGAATCAGGCTGCGGAGTTTTACCTGATAGTCGCCATCATCTGTACCAGGTCGGAATTTAATTTCCTTGATCTGGACAACTTTTTGTTTTTTCTTCTGCTCTTTCGTAGCCTTACTCTTTTCATAGAGGAATTTGCCGTAGTCCATGACCCGGCAAACTGGCGGCTCAGCATTTGGGCTGATCTCTACCAGATCAACACCAGCTTCTTCTGCTTTTTGCAGTGCTTCATTCAGACTAACAATCCCCAATTGCTCGCCATCGATGCCTGTTAGTCGCACTTCACGGGCGCGAATCTCGTTGTTTATGCGATTAGGACGCGCTGTTTGAACTCTTTTTCCGCCTTTAATACCTTATTCCTCCAGTTGATTAAGACTACGACTGCGAATTTCTTGTTGCAGTTTTTCAATCACGTAACTTACGTCAAGACTGCCTAAGTCTTTGCCACGGCGGGTACGCACGGCAATTTTGCCAGCTTCTACCTCTTTGTCGCCGCAGACTAACATATAGGGCACACGTCGTAGAGTATGTTCGCGGATTTTAAAGCCTATTTTCTCATTTCTCAAGTCCGCTTTAGCACGAATGCCAGCAGCCTGAAGTTTTTTCGTTAATTCTTCGACATATCCGGCCTGAGCATCGGTAATATTCATTACCACTACTTGCTGCGGAGCCAACCATGTCGGGAAGAAACCTGCACATTCTTCAGTCAGAATACCGATAAAGCGTTCTAATGAACCTAAAATGGCGCGGTGAATCATCACCGGCACGTGACGCTCGTTATCTTCACCAACAAAAGAAGCGCTTAAACGCTCTGGTAATGAAAAGTCGAGCTGCACAGTACCACACTGCCATGCACGATCCAAACTATCATGCAAAGTAAATTCAATTTTAGGACCGTAAAATGCCCCTTCGCCCGGCTGATAATCAAATTCCAGACCGTTCGCTGTCAATGCTTCGGCCAGATCGTGCTCGGCTCTGTCCCACATAGCATCAGTACCAATGCGCTTTGCAGGGCGAGTTGATAGTTTTACACTAATATTTTCAAAACCAAAAGTGCTATACAGATCGTAAACCATTTTAATACAGCTGGTTACTTCTTCTCTCACCTGCTCTTCGGTACAGAAAATATGCGCATCGTCCTGAGTAAAGCCACGAACTCGCATTAAACCATGCAGAGAACCAGAAGGTTCATTACGATGGCAGCTACCAAACTCAGCCATTCTCAACGGCAGGTCACGATATGATTTTAGACCCTGATTGAAAATCTGCACGTGTCCCGGGCAATTCATTGGCTTAATACAGTATTCACGGTTCTCTGAAGAAGTTGTGAACATAGCTTCTTTATAGTTTTCCCAGTGCCCGGTTTTTTCCCACAGCACGCGGTCCATCATAAATGGCCCTTTCACTTCCTGATAATCGTATTCTCTGAGCTTCATACGCACAAAGGCTTCCAGCTCGCGGAAAATTGTCCAGCCATCGTTGTGCCAGAACACCATACCCGGCGCTTCTTCCTGCATATGATACAGGTCAAGCTGCTTACCGATACGGCGATGGTCACGCTTGGCAGCTTCTTCCAGACGCAGCAAATAAGCCGCTAATTGTTTTTTATCAGCCCATGCGGTGCCATAAATACGCTGCAGCATTTTATTATTGCTGTCACCACGCCAGTAAGCTCCGGAAACTTTTTGCAGCTTAAAGTTATGACAGAAACGCATGTTCGGCACGTGTGGACCACGACACATGTCGATATATTCTTCATGATGATACAGCGCCGGATGAGCGTCACGGCTGATGTTTTCATCAAGAATACGTAATTTATAAATTTCACCACGAGATTCGAAAGTATCCCGTGCTTCTTGCCAGCTAACCTTTTTCTTGATTACGTCGTAATCTTTCTTAACCAGCTCCATCATGCGCTGTTCAAGCAGATCAATATCTTCCTGATTTAACGTCCTGTCGATATCAACGTCGTAGTAAAAACCATTATCAATGGTTGGACCAATTGCCATTTTAGTATCAGGCCAAAGCTGTTTGATTGCGTGGCCTAACAGATGCGCACATGAGTGGCGGATAATTTCCAGGCCATCATCATCTTTGGCGGTAATAATTTCCAGATTGGCGTCGTTTTCAATCAGATCGCAAGCGTCAATGCGCTCACCGTTAATACGACCGGCGATACAGGCTTTAGCCAGACCGGGACCGATATCACGAGCAATATCCATAACTGAAACAGCATGGTCATACTGACGTTGGCTTCCATCAGGAAGAGTAATAACTGGCATTATAATTCCTTAGTTACAGTGGTGACCCATACGCAAGATCACATGCAAACAATATTTTTTATATTTAAATCAATGGACTGATGCCTTTTTCGACTCACAATTATCGAATGGCCACTCAATTGTGTACACACATTGACTTGTCGGTTTACGTTTTATAAAAACGAAGGGCGAATTTTACCACTGAGTACCGTGGCTGGATAGTACAAAATAAAAAAGCCTGATAACACAAGAGATAACTCGCCGGATCAATTGAACATAATTAACGAACCTGTCGTGGTGGAAGATAAACGGTAAATTCATTAATCGGATAAATTAATACGTTATAGGGGGATTGTTGTTCAGATTCAGTCAGTAATCCTAATCGGATTAACAGGTCAAAACGTGCGTTTATCAGGCGCCCTGGTGAGACATTAAGCTGTTTATGCCAGACCTGATAACTACCCAATTTTCCATCACGACGATAAAAAAATCCGTTCAGTGGATGAGTCAGATAAACCATGCCGGTTTCCAGATCGGGAAATCCGGGAAGCGTAATCGTATCATCAAGGTTATGAGCTAGCTCCACACTGGCTGATGCCCATTCTGCCTGAGTTTCCATTCGGTATTTAGTATAGCAAGCCAGTTTTTCGTCATATTCACAGTCAAACATGACTTTTCCACTGTACCAGGGCAAATTCCATAATAGCCGGGGAACAAACAGCGTCCACGAATCCAGTGTCGTGCCCAAAAACCAGACGCATTTCTCTCCTGTTACCGTATCAATCACATAAATGCGATAGTTGGTTTGTCCCATGGTAAATTTTGGGAAAGGATAAACCGCAGAGGTAAAATCGACATCAACGAAAGGTACCACTGACAATAGCCCTTTCTCCTGACCATCAATCATAATGGTATCCAGTTTAAAACGTTCTGAAATCAAACCGTCAAACCGCTGGGGATCTATTGCATACGTGATAATGGAAAAGTGTTTCAGTCGACAAAAAACATCAATGCCTGTTGGCTTAGGTTGAGGATGAAGGAAATCTTCAAAAAATAGTGGTATCTGCACTATCACTCCCTGATTATCAGTGCCAATAACTAAAAACTCTGCCAAAGCTATTTTGGCAGAGTCTCATCGATAATTACAATTCATCGCCAAATAGCTGTTCTACCGCCTGTTGTGCGACCTGAATATGTTCACCGCCAAATAAATTGGCCCGGTTTAATAAATAGTAAAGTTGATATAACGGTTGGCGATCGATAAAGCTGGCAGGTAACGGCCAAACGCTCTGATAGCCATCGTATATTTGCGGTGGTAAATCAGGATACAGCGGCAACATAGCTAAATCACACTCACGATCGCCCCAGTAGCATGCCGGATCAAAGATTATCGGCCCCACCGCACTTACACCACAGTTTGCTGGCCATAAGTCGCCGTGAAGTAAAGATGGTTGTGGATGATGGCTTTTTAGTCGATGGCTGACAATATCGATAATGGTATCAATATCGCCATAGTGTAGCCCTTTTTCATCGGCCAGTTGAAGCTGCCACCCGATGCGCTGTTCGGCAAAGAACACATTCCAGTAACGCTGCCAGCGGTTAGGCTGTGGCGTGGTTGCCAAATCACTGTCAAAATCCAACCCAAACTGAGGTTGGTCACTCCACTGGTGTAATCGAGCCAATTGCTGTCCCAAACAATAAGCATGATGGGCATCCAATGGTTTTAACGGCAGATATTCCAGCAACAGAAAGCTAAAGTCTCGATCGTAACCAACACCATAAACCTCTGGTACCCGAACCGTACCACTCTTAGCTAAAGCCGTAAGCTGATCGAACTCCGCATTGAAGATAGGTAGAATATCCCGCGTGTCATACTTGATAAAAACCTCTTTTTTGCCGTTGCTTACCCGGCGAGCATGATGAATATCACCTCCTGATAGCTCCTCCTTTTCAGTAATTGTATAAGCCTCACCCAGATACTCACTTAATAAACGACTGACGGATTGCCACATGACATCACCCCAAGGTTATGATCAAGATAGACTCAGGTTAACCTTTTGATTCCAGCGAAACTTCGATCCAATGCACAGCTTTGGTCTAAAAAGATCGCTACATGTTGATTTTGATATCGCAGGCCGCAGGAGACCCAAAGATTAACCTACAGACGCGGTATAATTACCGGTCTGTAGCATTAAGCGTAGAAGGCAATGAGGGAATATTAAAGCCGATTGATCAGATACAGGATGATATAGATAAAAATACCCCATAAAACCGGAGAAACATACAACAACCCAAATTGGGCAAAGATTGAGGTATTAGGTATTGAGATCAGTTTTTCCAGATCCTTGAATGAACGGGCTTCATCGCCATTCATCGCTTCCAGTATGGCTCTTTCTCTTACCCCTTCTCTCACGTTATACACGCGCTTAGCCAAACGAGCACCGGAGGCCTGTAGCGCCAAGCCGACAAACATTAGCAAGAAGATCACAATGAACCATACGCTACCGCTGGCAGACCAATTACTAATGTCAGGTATTGGGGAATTGACCCAAAAATACTCCAGAAATGAAGTGTACTGACGCGCAATTTTAATAATGACCTGTAGAAAATCCATAATCATTGCGGTCATCTCTTGCATATTGGTTTTAGGTGCAACCAGATACTTCAGTACAGAGATGATCGTCGATATAAATGCCGGAATAAAAATAATGATCCCAGCAATACGTTTAATCAACGCGACTGTACTGGCCTGTTGGTGAGTCATTCTGCCTCCATGTTGAAACACCGATTCTTTATCAAATCAATCACAAAAAAATTATGTTCCAGTTTAATGGAACATAATATGATGGTTTCCAGAGAGGCTCATATCACATTGTTAAACAACAATATTTATCACTCCACCAGAAAGTATAAAGCTCGATACATATCATGTATCGAGCTTTTAATATATTAGTGAGTTACCGCAATCAGACTGTAAGTAACGATAACAAATAAAGCGAAAACTACTGTGCTCAGTGACCATCTCAATTCAGCAGACATATCTTTTTCCTTTATGTAAACGTGATTAGACACGGGAATCATTGTAAAGCGCTTAACAAAAATGTATACCCCAAAGCGATTTTTCCATGATATCTCTTGGACTTTTGTATCAAATGCGCCAAAATTCATCGCCTGTTATCACTGAAAGGCATATAAGCCACAAACAGTGATGGTTCAAGGAATTCTACACCGTTTTGCTTTTAATGTGTAATGCGTTGGTTATAAACAAAAGCAAACGTTAACATATCAGCTTACACTGTATGTGATACCAGTATAAGCTCAGGAGTGCTCTGTTTCATGGCAACTATAAAAGATGTGGCAAAACATGCTGGTGTTTCAACCACCACGGTCTCCCACGTTATTAATAAAACGCGTTTTGTCGCTGAAGATACCAAAGCTGCCGTATGGGCAGCCATTAAAGAGCTTAGTTATTCACCCAGCGCCGTTGCCCGTAGTCTGAAGGTAAATAACACCAAAACCATTGGTCTGTTGGCTACCGCCAGCGGCTCACCCTATTTTGCCGAAGTGATTCAGGCGGTTGAAGAAGCCTGCTATAAAAAAGGCTATACGCTGATTTTATGTAACACACAAAACGACCTGGAAAAGCAACAGGCCTATCTGGCTATGTTGGCACAAAAGCGTGTTGATGGCCTGTTAGTCATGTGTTCCGAATATCATCCTCCGTTACTCTCACTGTTAGAGAATTACCACGCAATTCCTATGATGGTAATGGACTGGAACAAACACAGCAACTTTACCGATAATATCGAAGATAATGGCTTTCATGGTGGTTATCTGGCTGCCCGTTATTTGATAGATCGCGGCCATCGGGAAATCGCAACCATCACCGGTCAGCTAAATGAATTTACCGGCCGTGAGCGTCACAAAGGTTTTCTTCATGCACTGAAAGAAGCCAATATTGAGATTCTCCCTGAGTGGATTATCGAAGCAGACTTCCAACCTCAGGAAGGCTACGATGGCGTGATGAAACTTATGAAGCTGAAAAAACGCCCTACTGCCTTGTTCTGCGGTGGTGATGTTATTGCAATGGGCGCTCTGTGCGCTGCCGGAGATATGGGTTTTAGCGTACCAGAAGATATTTCAGTCATTGGTTATGACAACATTCGTCATACTCGTTTCTATAATCCACCGCTAACTACCATTCAACAGCCAAAAGAGAGTCTGGCTGTAATGGCGCTGGATATGTTATTAGACAGGATTATCAATAAGCGTGAAACGTCCCACTCTATTGAACTACACCCTGAACTGGTTGAACGAAAATCTGTTACTGATGGCCCTTATTTGAAAAAATAGTCATCACTAAATTTTTGCTCCAGAATCAATTTCCACCATTGGTTTTGGAGCACCTTCCTTGCTCTAAATTGCCTTGATTTATCACGCCTCCAGCCTAATAACATAACTGCCAGTTTGATTCAGTCTGCATATCGGCCTATATTTTAATAGATGTATTAATCAGGTACAGGATTTAAATCCCTCGTTTAAAGTCTGATAAAAGCATACATACAGGCTTTGAATAACAAGTGGTCACATTATGATATTTTCAACATTGCCCCATCGCTTTCGCTCCCTGCGTTTTGGGATAATCTTAGCCACCATGAGTTTGACGTTATCTGCCTGCTCTTTTATGCCATCTCATGTTGGAATGAGTTCAGCCCAGCTTAGCGTGACGGATAAAGCCAATGATGGTAAACCATTGAATGTCGATTTTGTTGCCGTGCGCAATGATAAACTGGTGAAAAAGATAGAAGCGCTCAGCGCCAGCCAGTGGTTTGAGCAAAAACAGCAGTTGCTAAAAGAGAACCATGACAATTTAATAGTATGGCCAGTAAAAATGTTGCCTGGTTCGCAAATTACCGTAAAAAATGTCCCTATCTCCGGTAAACCCGCCGACTCTCTAATCCTGTTTGCCGGTTATAAAAGTAAAGGTGCTCATCGCTTAATACTGAATGATATTCGCCATCCTAAGTTAGAATTCCGGGATGATGATGTGTATCTGTTTGAAGATTAAAAAATCAGGGAGCCATAAGGCTCCCTGATTCATAATAGATATCCAACGTTTTATTACTTCAGATGGGTACCTGCACGCAATGCTTCAATACGCTTGTCTAATGGTGGATGAGACAAAAACAGTTCACTAAAGGTTTTTGACTTACCGTTAATACAAAATGCCATCATAGTAGAGCCTTCCTGCGGCTCGTAGCTGGTTTTCAGGCGTTACAGTGCAGCTATCATCTTCTCACGACCTACCAGCTTAGCCGAACCGGCATCCGCCTTATATTCACGATGGCGGGAGAACCACATCGTAATAATGCTGGCCAAAATACCAAATACCAGTTCCAGCACCATAGACACGATAAAATAGACCATGGTGTTGCCTGATGAACTTTCGTTATCGCGATTCATAAAACCGGCTGCCACTTGAGCAATCAGGCGTGAAGCAAAAATTACGAAGGTGTTTACCACGCCCTGAATCAGAGTCATGGTGACCATATCACCGTTAGCAACATGGCTGATTTCATGAGCCAGTACCGCTTCTGCTTCATCACGGCTCATGTTTTGTAATAATCCGGTACTAACGGCAACCAAAGAGGCATCTCGTCTGGCTCCCGTTGCAAATGCGTTAATATCAGGAGCCTGATAAATAGCTACCTGTGGCATTGCAATACCGGCCTGCTGTGACTGGCGTCTGACGGTTTCAACTAACCAGCGTTCAACTTCATTCGCCGGTTGTTCAATAACCTGCCCACCAACAGAACGCAACGCCATCCACTTTGACATCAACAACGAGACGAATGCACCACCAAAGCCAAATAAACCGGCCATGATCATCAATCCCTGAACGCTACGTCCCTGAATGCCGGTTAAACTCAGCACTATGCCAAAAACCACCATAACTGCGAGGTTTGTTAATAAAAATAACGCTATACGCATCATAAAATGATAGTTTCCTCAGAGAAATAAAATAATGTTCTTACCACACAGATCTTATGGGCTAATATTCAAAATTCAAGTGTGAACAACACTCACATAACAATTAGATCATAACTTTACAATGACAGGTGATTAACTTCACATTTCGCTCTCTTTACGTGATTTCTGATGGCGATAAAAAAGGCGCTCAGAGAGCGCCTTTCATGTGTTGCATTAAAAATGTTGCTACTTAATCTTTCTTCACCGCAGCTGTCGCGGTTGCTTGTGCAGCATCATTCTTTTCTAAATCTGCCAAATCTACTGCAATCAATACCGTCTCATCCAGATAAGGATCGGCTTCCTTATAATCTTTTGGTAAATCTTCCAGCGACTTCAGCTTACTCTTACCTTCACGCTCCAGACGATCGTTGATGCGTTTCAAACGAATTGCATCATCCTCACTGCTCTCTTTTTCGCGTTTGGCATAGTTCAGTGAAATTGTGGCACGCTTATCTTTATTTGCCTTGTAACGGGCAATATCCTGCATGATGAACTGGAACTCCGGATCTTTAGCAATCCGCTCATCATAATTTTTCTTCAGGATTGGAATGTAGCGAGACTCATCACCTAATAGCGAGTATGTAGCTTTATCAACGCTATCCCAAGGCAATGCATTATCTTCAAAGCTTTCACCCGTCTCTACCGGATCGATACCCGTAGGCATGATGATATCTGGCGTTACCCCTTTGCGTTGGGTACTGCCACCGTTAATACGGTAGAATTTTTGAATGGTATATTGCACTGAGCCCAGTTCAGGCCAGTCAGGACGCAACATTTGATCATAAATACGGTTTAATGCACGATGCTGTTGTACGGTACCTTTACCAAAGGTTGGTTCTCCAACAATCAGTGCACGACCATAGTCTTGCATTGCTGCAGCAAAAATTTCTGATGCCGAGGCGCTAAAACGATCGACCAACACTACCAATGGACCTTTGTAATAAACAATGCCATCGGTATCGCTATCTTCACGAATCTTTCCGTTGTTATCACGAACCTGCACTACCGGACCGCTTGGAATAAATAATCCGGACAAAGAAACCGCTTCGGTTAATGCTCCACCACCGTTAGTACGCAAATCAATAATGATGCTGTCGACATTTTGCTTAGTCAGTTTTTGCAGTTGAGTTTTAACATCTTCCGTCAGACCAACGTAGAAACCTGGAATATCCAGTACCCCAACCTTCTTCTTACCAACGGTTTTCAGCGTCATCTTAACTGCGCGATCTTCCAGACGAATACGTTCACGTGTCAACACCACTGTCTTCGATTTTGCCCCTTTCGCTGCGGGTAAAATCTCCAGACGAACCTTACTGCCTTTTGGCCCTTTAATTAACGCAACTACATCATCCAGACGCCAACCAATAACATCAACCATTGGTTTATCCTGCTGGCCTACGCCAACAATTTTATCACCAACGGCAATGGATTTACTCTTGGCCGCAGGTCCACCGGCAACCAGTGAGTTGATTTGCGTATAGTCATCTTCCATCTGTAATACAGCACCGATACCTTCCAGAGAAAGGCTCATTTCCGTATTAAATTGCTCGGTATTTCGAGGTGAAAGATAACTGGTATGAGGATCGATTTCACGGGCAAAAGCGTTAATGAAAGACTGGAAAACGTCTTCACTTTTCGCCTGGCTTAAACGCTTAATGGCGGACTGATAACGCTTGGTCAGAATATCTTTGATTTCTGGCCACTCTTTACCTGCCAATTTCAGGTTGAGTTCGTCATATTTGACTTTTTCATACCACAGCTTATCCAGTTCTTCTACGCTGGTTGGCCATGGGGCTTTGCTGCGATCAACTTCAATTGAGTCATCGCCATCAAACGTCATTGGCTTATCCAGTAGCGTTAAAGCATAGGTTAAGCGTTCAAAGCGGCGCTTCTGAGCATAATTGTACAGATCGTAAGCTGTATCCAATTGCCCGGACTTTAACTCGTCATCCAGCTTGGTCTTTTTATCGGCAAACTTAGCGATATCCGAAGCCAACAAAACATTGTGACTAAAATCCAAAACATTCAAATAACGATTAAAGATTTTTTCTGAAAATGCATCATCTAGGTCAAATTGACGATAGTGTGAACGTGTAAAACGTGAAGTTACCCGTTCACTAACCGTGGCATGCTGCCCTTCCTGTTTTAAAACAGGCAGTTGATCGACACGGGTTATCGTCGTTTCCTTAGCATAACTTAATCCTGCGAGAAATAAGCTTGCAATGGCCGTTAACCGGATTAAGTTACTCATGCTTTGGCTGACCTCCAACTTAAAACTGTAAATGCTCTGCTCGAACCAGCATAGCTAAACCCGAAGCAAGTTGAACCCGAACGCCATCTTTAGCGATTTCAAGAACAGTTGCATCCATGGCGCTCTGACCTGCACGTACTTTGACATTTTGCCCGGTTTTAAGTGCAGCAATATCGGCAGCAGAAGCTGGACGGAGTTTTTCAACCACTTTAGCTGCGGGAGCGGGAGCAGTAGAGCGTGCAGGAGCAGGTTTTGCCTTCGCTTTTGATTGAGACGATGACTGAGCAGCTTTGCTATCCGGTGTCGCTTTTTTAGCAGCAGGACGAGGACGGCGAGCCTGAGGAGCTTCTCCTGACTCTTTACGTTGTGCTGCACGTTGAGCCTGGACTCGGGCTTTTGCCTCTTCCAGTTGCTTACGCGCATGCTCTACGTGCTGCTCTTCCAGCAGACCACAATCTGCACCGTCTAAATCAACACGCTGAGCATTTAATTTAAGACCGTGCAAATAACGCCAGCTGGAAGTATATAAGCGTAACGCAGTACGTAATTGTGTTTTACTGAATAAGGTTTCTTCAGGCAGTCGGGTTACGACATCCTGAAAGATTCCAATTTTCAGAGGCCGGGCTTCACCCTCAAGGGTAAAACAAAGCGGGAATTTTTCTGCCAGATAGGCAATTACTTCTTTACTGCTGTTCAACTTAGGTTGATTTTCCATGAAATTTCCTGATTACAACGAACTCACCCAAAAGCGCAGGCGTAGATTACGCGCCATTATAATCACGCTTTTAGTAAAAGCTACGTTATCCGCACTTCAAGTTTAAACTAATGATGATAACCGTCGGTAAATATTAGCTGATATGTTGAGAAAGCAACGCAGCAATATTTTCCAGACCATGTTGATCATCACTATCAAAACGACCAAATACCGTACTATCTATATCTAAAACAGCGATAATGTTATTTCCCTGATAAACAGGAAGCACTATCTCCGCATTGCTTGCACTATCACAGGTAATGTGTCCTTCAAATTGATGAACGTCATCAATACGTTGAATTCGATTTTCTTTCACTGCCGTACCGCAAACACCCCGACCAACAGGAATACGCGTACAGGCAATTTTTCCCTGAAAAGGTCCCAGAACCAGTACGTCACCCTGTAACAGGTAAAAACCAGCCCAGTTAACCGCTTCCAGTCGCTCAAATAAGAGTGCACTGGCATTAGCAAATGTGGCTATCAAATCTGGCTCCCCTGCAATCAGAGCAGACAGATCTCGGTGCAACTCGGTATAAAACGCTTTTTTATTCATTTTATCAACATAAACTATAAAACAGACTGCCAAAAATTTGACTGCAAAAGTGAGATATCATTCCAAAATTCCAGTATTTAAACTCAACCACCGGCCAGTTTAACTTTGAATCCTTTATATTCTAGCAGCACTTTTAACTCATCGCGTTTATCACCTTGAATTTCAATCAGACCGTCTTTCACTGCACCACCACAACCGCATTTTTTCTTTAACTCAGCAGCCAGTTTTTGCAATTCAGTATCATCGAGATCCAAACCAGTGATAATACAAACACCTTTACCTTTACGTCCGCTGGTTTGCCGTTGGATTCTGACAACACCATCACCTTTTGGACGTTCAACTTTAACCTCTTCCGGCGCAATTCGACCAGAATCAGTAGAATAGACTAAACGACTGTTATTATCTGTCATGATCGTGCCATATAAATTATGCCAGGCTGGCCAGAATATCCTGCAAAGCCTGAGCTGGATTAGCTGATTGTGTAATGGGACGACCAATCACCATATAGTCGACACCTGCATCCAGTGCCTGTGGAGGCGTCATTACCCGGCGCTGATCGCCAATATCACTACCTACCGGACGAATACCCGGAGTAACTAACTGAAATTTAGTGCCTAACAGTGACTTCAGATGACGAGCTTCATGGGCTGAACATACTACACCATCAAGGCCGTTATCTTTTACTAAACGCGCCAATCTTTCTGCATGTTCTTCCAGCGAGGACGTTATTCCAATTCCCCGTAAGTCACTTTCATCCATACTGGTTAATACCGTAACGGCAATTAGCTTAGGTGCAGAATCACCATAAGGCAAAAGTGCTTTTTTCGCTGCCTCTAACATACGAGCACCGCCGCAGGCATGCACATCAACCATCCAGACGCCCAATTCAGCTGCCGCCGCAACGCTCTTGGCTACGGTGTTGGGAATATCATGAAATTTCAGATCCAAAAAAACATCAAAACCACGATGATGTAACTCACGAACCAAATCAGGACCACAAAGAGAAAACATCTCTTTACCAATTTTCAGCCGGCAATCTTTAGGCTCTATTTTATCGGCCAGTTCAAGCGCTGAACGCTGATTATCGTAATCCAGAGCAACAATTATGGGTGAAGTCGACATCGACATACTGTTTTCCTGTAATGCATTCTTACTAAAAAAGCCCGATCGCTATCAGGCTATTATCTGTTTATTGACCGTCTAATCCACGAATAGGTTTTACCGTTGACCACGCCCGACAAGAAGGACAGTGCCAGTAAAGCGAATTAGCTGTCAGTCCACACTTTTCACAGCGATAACGTGGGCGGATACGAATTTGCTCACCCACCATTTCTCGTAACACAATCAGACTCTCTTTGGCTCGCCCTTCTTCAGCTTCCGCCAGTTGATAATCCATCAGGCGATAGAAGCCGCGGGTAGTTGGATGAAGCTGTAACTGGCGATTGATATAGGTTTGAGCCACATCTCGCCCTTCTGTTTGTTCCAGCATATCCGCCAGTCTTAATTCTGCTTCTGAACCGGTATTTTCGGCTACACAGCGCTTCAAATACTCTATCCAGCGTTCGGGCTGCTGTAATCGTTGGTAGCACTCATACAGCATGCCAATGGTTTCGCTGACAAAATCTTTATCCTGATCGATTACTCGCTCGAGCTCGTTAATTGCTTTGATATCATCACCGCGTGCAATCCAGATACGACCAGACATAATCGATACCCGGGCACAGTTTTTGTCAGCAGAGGCTGCTTTCTTCAGCAGTCCCATTGCTTTGTCCAGATCTTCAGAACCCATTGCCTGTAAAGCCAGCTCACAATAAAAATGAGCAATTTCAAGACGAAACTCATCTTTTCCGGCTTTAACCAATTTCTCGGCCATCTCAATTGCCTGCTGCCAGTCGCTGGTTGCCTGATAAATAATCAGCAACTGCTTCAATGCAGGAACACGGAAATCTGCTTCATCAATTAGCTGGATAAACATCTGCTCTGCACGATCGTAAAGTCCTGCTGCCATATAGTCCCAGCCTAATTGCTGAGTAACCAGCAAACGCTGTTCAAATGTCAGAGAAGCACTTTCAATCAAAGACTGGTGAATACGGATAGCTCGGTCAACTTCACCCCGGGAACGGAATAAGTTGCCTAAAGTCAGGTGGGCTTCAAAAGCGCCGCCGTCCTCTTTTAACATATCGACAAAGAGATCAACGGCTTTATCTTGTTGGTTAGAAAGCAGGAAGTTAACCCCATCCACATATCCACGGGACAGTTTATTCGCTTCCTGCTGCCGCTCCTGTTGTACGCCTCTTCGGCCCATATACCAGCCATATGCGGCAGCTACGGGCAACAACAGAAACAGCAGTTCTAGCATACAGCCTTATTCCTTTGTGGGTTGCGGCAACGCCACTGGTGCAGGCTCGCTGACCGATGACGGAGAAGGTGTTGCAGCTTGCTGCAGGCGTTTAATCTGACGTTCTGCACGACCTAAACGCAAGCGTAAACGCAGATAAAACAGACCACTAACCAGCCAACCCAGAATAAAGCCACCGCCAAATAGTATTGCCAATAAGGTGGATAAAGCATAATCCCCTTTGGCAATCAGGAAGTTGAACGTAACGACCTGTTCATTATGTGCGCCTAATGTTACTGAGATAACCAGAATAACAATGGCGATGAGTCCAATTATTAAATATTTCACAATGCTATCCAAAATAGAGATAAACGGATGAATTATACCAAGAATACTTGATTAATGTTCTATAACTTAGCATTTCTACTCACAGATAGAAAATCTCTCTTTCTTTCCGTGAGCTGTTTATCACTGACATAATCTAATAATACTATCACACAATCTTACTGACTCAGGAGAGTCGTGGCGAATAGTATTGTTTTGTATTTACTATTCTTCGCACTTTTCAGCAATGTTCACTGCTATCTGTCCGGGAGAAAACACCCAAAACGCTGCCGCCCAACTGGCCAGAAAAGCAAATAACCCACTGAGTAAAATCGAAACAATTAAATCTTCCGGCCAGTGCATGCCAAGCAACAGTCGGCTACCAGCAACAGTAATCGCCCAAACCATCAATACAACAGCACTGATATAGCGGCGACGAGGCAACAGCATTCCTATCCCCAACAGTGCCCAGGTTGCGGTAAATAGCGTATGGCCTGATGGAAAAGAGTAACCAGTTTCCCGTTCCCAGTGTTTAGACAACCAGGGTGGGACACGTTCTTCACCTTTAAGATGTTGTTCAACAATGCGAGCGCGCTCTTTGCGTGGTAACGCATAAAAGGCATTATCATCAAGTTGAAATTCATCTTCCATCCAAAGAACAAATGGACGAGGTTCTTCCATGGTTTCTTTGATGGCTGACTTTACTCCTTGGCCGCCAACGATTGTTACCGCTAGTATAGCAATCAGTAACGCGCCCGGTTTAAATGCAAGTCGCAAACGCCAGACAAACCACAACGCCAGTACCACACTGGTAATAGCCCCCCAGGGAGAACTGGCGGTTTCTGTCATCCAGAATAATGGTTTAAGAATAGGATTGTCTTCATTAGGTGTCCATGTCCAGTCGATAAACCAGACCAATACTGGCATCACCAAAAGGATTAAAACCCCAACAGATATTCGCTTTGCAAGCCCGCTTAACATATTACTTCTCAGTTCTGATATAATAACAGCGGTCTATAATCCCACAAAAATGGCTAAAAGAGTAAAAATACCGCCTCTGACCGGCGGATTTTTTCTTAACTATTCAGCAACAAAATTCATTTGATTAGATTATACTGATACGCTTTATCCGACTGATAAAGTCATAAGCATTAGAATTGCTGTTTATTTTCGCCGTGTCTTCGCGAAATAACAGGGTTCATAACGTAGCAATAGGTTATTGGAGAGTATCATGCAGCTAAAAAGAGTGGCAGAAGCCAAACTACCGACACCATGGGGCGATTTTCTGATGGTCGGTTTTGAAGAGCTGGCCACAGGGCATGACCATGTAGCATTGGTATTTGGTGACATCAGCGATCCAAAACCTGTTTTAGCCCGAATTCATTCAGAATGCCTGACTGGCGATGCATTATTTAGCTTACGCTGTGATTGTGGCTTTCAGCTTGAGACTGCTCTGCAGCATATCGCTGAAGAAGGTCGCGGCATTCTGCTCTATCATCGTCAGGAAGGTCGTAATATCGGCTTGTTAAATAAAATTCGTGCCTATGCTCTTCAGGACAAAGGGGCGGATACGGTTGAAGCCAATCATCAGTTAGGTTTTGCCGCTGATGAACGCGACTTTACTCTGTGTGCGGATATGTTCAAATTGCTGAATGTGGATTCTGTTCGCCTGCTAACCAATAATCCAAAGAAAGTTGAGATTCTGACTGGTGCTGGTATCAATATTGTTGAGCGAGTACCGTTGCAGGTTGGTCGTAACCCTAAAAATGAAAAGTATCTGGATACTAAAGCTGCCAAGATGGGGCATTTGCTGTCCAAATAATTACGCTGTAATTCAATCAACACAAAGCCCACCAATTGGTGGGCTTTGTCGTTTTGGCGTCTGGAAATTATCTCACCGGTAACTCAATATTTTTAAACAGCGCATCGACCTCTTCCTGAGTTCTCGCTGCTACCGCTTTATCAACCACATCACGGGTTAAGTGTGGCGCAAAACCCTCAATGAAGCTGTACATATAGCTACGCAGGAACGTAGTACGGCGAAAACCTATTTTGGTGGTACTGTGAGAGAAGATATGGCTGGCATCCAATGCTACCAGATCGGGATCTTCGATTGGGTCGACCGCCATATTTGCCAGAACACCGACCCCCAAACCTAAACGAACGTAAGTTTTAATCACATCTGCATCGGTGGCTGTAAACACAATTTTTGGCGTTAATCCTGCCCGGCTAAAAGCGATATCCAATTCAGAACGACCGGTAAAGCCAAAGGTATAAGTCACTAACTGATATTCAGCCAGCTCTTTAATACTAACCTGCTTTTTATTGGCTAATGGATGATCGGACTTCACAACAATCGCCCTATTCCAGTGGTAACAAGGCAACATAACTAAATCTTCATACAGATGTAATGCTTCTGTAGCAATCGCAAAATCAGCATTACCTTTTGATACAGCTTCCGCTATTTGAGTTGGCGATCCCTGATGCATATGCAGTGAAACTTTAGGATAGCGTTCAATAAAGGTTTTAATGGATTTTGGCAACGCATAACGCGCCTGAGTATGCGTTGTGGCGACATACAGGGAGCCTTGGTCGGGATAAGTATGCTCACCGGCAACCGACTTAATAGCGTCTATTTTGGATAACACTTCACGGGCAATACGTACCACCTCTTGCCCGGCTGGAGTAACTTCGGTTAAATGTTTACCACTGCGGGTAAAAATCTGGATGCCCAGTTCATCTTCCAGCATTCGAACTTGCTTGCTGATACCGGGCTGCGAGGTATAAAGGCGCTCGGCTGTAGAAGAAACGTTAAGATCATGATTCACCACTTCAACAATATAGCGAAGTTGTTGTAATTTCATGCTTTACACCACCACTTAACAAGTATCTCAATACTGAAAATAAGAAGTTATATTCCCTTGTCCAGTTCAGTGAATACATCCCTTTCATCACGCCACTGAAGGTTTAACCGGGTGTTAAAAACGCTATCAGATAATCTGACTTAATTTTACCCGCCGTTTGGCAGAAAAATAAAAACGCCCTGCAGTTAAATGACACACAGGGCGTTATATATCAAGTAATATTCTACTTAATCAGCAACTTTCGTTACTTTTTCGGTGCTTCGGCCCACTTACCATCCGCATAGAACACTGACCAACCGGTCGCTTTACCATTTTTTTCAGATGCTACATATTGCTGCTTAGTTTTACGGCTAAAACGAACAATTGCTTTGTTACCTTCAGGATCGGCAACCGGAGCATCGGCCAGATAGCTAAGCTTCTCTGGTAAACGATCTTTAAAGCGACGTAGCTCTTCTACCGTTGGTGCACGCGTTTCGCGAGATTTAGGGAAGGTGTTAGCCGCCAGGAATACCCCTGCCGCTCCGTCACGCAACACAAAATAGGCGTCTGATTTTTCGCAAGGCAATTCAGGTAATGGAACCGGATCTTCTTTTGGTGGTGCTATATCGCCGTTACGTAAAATCTTACGGGTATTTTTACAATCCGGGTTAGTACAGCCCATGTACTTACCAAAACGCCCTACTTTCAGGTGCATCTCAGAGCCGCATTTCTCACATTCAATCACCGGACCGTCATAACCTTTAATGCGGAACTCACCCTCTTCAATCTCATAACCATCACATTCAGGGTTATTACCACAAACATGAAGTTTACGCTGATTGTCGATCAGGTAGCTGTCCATTGCCGTGCCACATTTTTTACAACGATGGCGGGCACGTAATGCGTTAGTTTCGGCATCATCCCCTTCAAGTACGTTTAGCACTTCAGATTCAGGGATCAGATTGATGGTCTGCTTACAGCGCTCTTTCGGCGGTAATGCATAACCAGAACAACCCAGGAATACACCAGTACTGGCGGTACGAATACCCATTTTACGGCTACAGGTTGGACAATCAATAGAGGTCAGCACCACCTGATTAGGCCGCATACCACCTTCTTCTGGTTCCTGCTCCGCCTTCTCCAGTTGATTATTGAATTCGCTGAAGAAATTGTTCAGTACTGTTTTCCAGGAAGCTTTGTTTGTTGCCACGCTGTCCAGATCGTTTTCCATACGGGCAGTAAAATCGTAATCCATTAAGTCACGGAAGTTCTCTTCCAGACGATCGGTAACAATTTCACCCATTTTTTCCGCATAAAAACGACGGTTTTCCGTATGAACATAGCCCCGGTCCTGAATGGTCGAAATAATCGACGCATAGGTAGATGGACGACCAATACCGCGTTTTTCCAGTTCTTTAACCAACGAGGCTTCGCTAAAACGCGCCGGTGGTTTAGTAAAGTGTTGTCCTGGTAATAACTGCTCTAACTTAAGTGCAGTACCTACTGCGATCACCGGTAAGGCTTTATCCTCATCGTTTTTACGTAATGCAGGCAGTACTTTAGTCCAGCCATCAAAACGCAGCGTACGACCTTTGGCTTTAAGCAGGAAGTCACCTGCTTTGACCGTCAGCGTAGTGGAATCATATTTAGCTGGAGTCATCTGACAAGAGACAAACTGACGCCAGATCAACTGATACAGACGCTGTGCGTCCGCTTCCATATCTTTTAGCTGCTCAGCCTGAACATTCACATCAGAAGGACGAATTGCTTCGTGCGCTTCCTGTGAGTTCTCTTTGCTGCTGTATTGGTTTGGCTGTTCAGGCAAATATTTATCACCAAAATTGTCGGTGATATAGCCGCGTACCATTGCCAGAGCATCCTGACTCAGGTTGGTTGAGTCAGTACGCATATAAGTGATATGACCCGCTTCATACAGACGCTGAGCCATCATCATGGTTTTCTTCACTCCAAAACCCAGACGAGTACTGGCAGCCTGTTGCAGTGTAGAAGTAATAAATGGAGCACTTGGTTTACTGCTGGTTGGTTTATCTTCGCGCTCCAACACTTCGTAGTGCGCTTTTTCCAGCAATGCTACCGCAGCATGCGTTTCATCACGGGTAACCGGCTTAAACGCTTTATCATTAAAATGCGTTACCTGCATTTGCAGAGGAACATCTTTACCATGACTTAAATCAGCGTGCAGTTCCCAATACTCTTCAGGAACAAAGGCTTTGATTTCACGTTCACGTTCCACCACCAGACGCACGGCAACAGACTGCACCCGACCGGCTGATAAACCACGGGCAATCTTTTTCCATAATAATGGAGAAACCATATACCCTACTACGCGGTCCATAAAACGACGCGCCTGTTGAGCATTAACCCGGTCGATATTCAGTTCGCCTGGCTCTTCAAACGCCTGACGAATCGCATTCTTGGTAATTTCGTTAAACACAACCCTACGATAGCGATTATCGTCACCACCAATAACTTCCCGCAGGTGCCACGCTATGGCTTCCCCTTCGCGGTCAAGGTCGGTTGCGAGATAGATGGTATCGGCTTTTTCAGCTAACGCTTTCAGTTCCGCGACGACTTTTTCTTTACCAGGCAAAATTTCATAATGCGCTGCCCAGTCATGATAGGGATCGATTCCCATTCGGTTAACCAACGCCTGTTTAGCATCCTTTTTTACTTTGGTACCTTTTGCTGCAGGGCTGCTTTTAGTTACCGAACCACTCGTTGGCAAATCCCGGATATGACCGACGCTGGACTTAACCACGTAGTCATTTCCTAAATATTTATTAATCGTTTTGGCCTTAGCCGGGGACTCCACAATGACGAGCGCTTTACCCATAATATTGTTTACCTAAATTAGTCCTTCTAAATGAAACTCAACATTTCAATTTCAGCAAAATGATGAGAAAGCATGGCTTCTATATTGTAGCGAAAATACAGAATCTCAACCTGTAACGCCAAATTTCGGGTGATATTGATATTACTTACAATCAGTTAACACCACCCAACATCATGCAGACTCTGCTGTTGAAAGCCCATAACTGTACCTGATAAAAAGCGCTACGCAACAAAATTAGCATATTGATACCGTTTTTATCGGTAATACCACATCCTGTCAAACCAGAAAAAATGCACTCTCACAACTCATTTAACGCATTGCTCTGGCAGGCACAGGTGACTAAAATAGCCCATCCGTAAAAATTGAATGGAGGTATTCATGCTTAATCAAACATCACCTATTTCCCGTCAGGCATTACTGATAGAAGCGAATGAAATCATTCGCAACCATGAGGATTTCCTTCACGGTATGGAAGCCACCGGCGTAGAACAAAAAGGCGATGTTCTGGTTTTTCGGGGAGAGTTTTTCCTGGATGAAGATGGACTACCTACCCCCAAAACCACAGCAGTGTTTAATATGTTTAAACACCTGGCCCATGTGCTATCCGGCAAATATCATCTGCAAGATTAATCTGATTCTGTTACCAGCAACTCAGCAAATGGGTTGCTGGTTAACCCGGCAGTTGCGACATATCCATATAGGCTAATTCCCATACGTGCCCGTCGGGATCGGTAAAACCGTGTCCATACATAAACCCATGATCCTGAGGCTGGTTATAGGTGTTTCCACCTGCATTAATCGCCTTCTCCACTAAGCTATCCACCGCTTCACGACTTTCACAAGAAAGACAAATCAACACTTCGTTAGCTTCATGACTATTACAAATAGCTTTGGGAGCAAAATCACTAAAACGCGCCTGCGTCAGCAACATTACATAAATAGAATCACTGACAATCATGCAGGTCGCATTCTCATCAGTAAATTGAGGATTAAAACTAAACCCTAACTGAGTAAAAAATTGAACGGAACGAGGTAAATCCTGAACGGCTAAATTGATAAAAATCTGCTGAGTCATAACACCACCTCCACGAATCCAGTCTGTTCAGTGTAGTTGGTTTATAACGGTTGTGGCGGTTGCTTATCTCGCTTTTTTCTTAACTAAAGCTAACCGTCGGGAGAGACGGGCGTTGGGGTCGACTTGGCGTAAGCCAACGAAGCACCCCTAGCCCGGCTAGGCCCGACGCACTCCAAAGCTAAGTACATAAGGTCTTCCGGCCGATTACTATCGTGATATGAGTACAATGCTATTACGGCCGGAATATCCACAAGAATCAATTAAAATAAAACTACACTAACGGCTTCTGCCCCCGCTGCCACCACCTTAACAACAAGCGATCGGCGCCCTCAGCCACACTGCCCGTCAAACGATCTATCAGCTTTTTACGCTGTGCGTAGGTAACACCAATCACATCGCGATCTTTCATTTGAGCGATCACTAAATCATCACTGGTGCCAATATCATCGATCAAACCCTTCTCTTTTGCCTGAATACCAAACCAGTGCTCTCCTGTGGCAACCTGATCAATATCCAGCGATGGGCGTTGTTCACGCACAAAATCTTTAAACAACTGATGGGTTTCATTCAATTCTTCACGGAACTTCTCACGCCCCTGATCGGTATTCTCACCAAACAAAGTCAGAGTACGTTTAAATTCTCCGGCAGTATGTAATTCCACATCAATATCATTTTTCTTCAATAAACGATGGAAGTTTGGCAACTGGGCAACCACGCCGATAGAACCAATAACCGCAAAAGGTGCAGCAACAATGTAGTCAGCCACACAGGCCATCATATAGCCACCGCTGGCCGCAACCTTATCCACCGACGCTGTCAAACGAATACCGGCTTTACGTAAACGATCCAACTGCGATGCAGCCAGACCATATCCGTGCACCATTCCTCCCGGACTTTCCAGCTTCAGCAAGACTTCATCACCCGGTTTAGCCACTGCCAGAATCGCGGACACTTCCTCTCTTAAAGACTCAACTTCATGAGCATCAATGCTACCTTTAAACGACAACACATAAAGGCATGGTTTCAGGGTTTCCTTTTCACCATTTTTAACTGCCAGCTTCGCTTTTTTAGCTTCAGCCTTATCCTTCTTCTTTTGTTCCTTATGCCACAACTTCTGCTCTGCCGGTTGTAAACGGGCAAACTGCATATCTTCTTGCATATTGCGGTACTGCTCGCCTAAATCAACCAGGGTCAACTCCCCACGACGCCCGGACTTACGTTGGGTTACGCTCACAACCAGCAATGCAGCCGCAGCAACCACCACGACAAAAGTTACAATTTTTGCCAAAAAAAGACCGTACTGAGAAATCCACTCCACAGACATATTCCTATATAGTTGAACCAAACTTGCAATGAACTAACATGATGAACAATAACCCATCAAGTATAGCTATTTACTTTTGCTACTCATGCAAAAGTTTGTTTAAACGCTACAATTCTATATTCGCTATACCTTGTCACTTAGTTCGTGATGCCGACAAATATACCGTAAGGAGAGACTATGCACTACCAACCACCGTCCAATTTACTCAATAACAAAATTATCATGATAACCGGAGCCAGTGACGGTATTGGCAAAGAGGCTGCTCTAACTTATGCCCGTTATGGCGCTCAATTACTATTACTTGGTCGTAGTGAAATCAAACTGAAACAAGTACAGCAAGAAATTGCCAGTCAGGGTAATCATCCTGTGCTGATTTTTCCTTTTGATTTACTAACGGCAAAAACCAGCGACTATCAGGCACTGGCAGAAGACATCACTAACAAGATTGAACGTCTGGACGGGCTATTACACAGCGCTGGCCTGCTGGGAGAGATCGCCCCAATCAGCACACAGGACCCGGAAATCTGGCAACAGGTTATGCAGGTAAACGTCAATGCCGGTTTTATGCTCACACAGGCGCTATTACCGCTGCTGCTTAAATCGCCTAAAGCGTCACTGGTCTTTAGTAGCTCTGGCGTAGGCCGTAAAGGTCGTCGTGGATGGGGGGCTTACTCTGTATCCAAATTCGCCACCGAAGGCCTGATGCAGGTTCTGGCGGACGAATATCAGGGGACATCACTGCGAGTTAACTGCATTAACCCGGGCGGAACCCGTACCAGTATGAGAGCCTCTGCCTTTCCACAAGAAGATCCCGGCCTGCTGAAAACCCCTGCTGATATTATGCCAACCTACCTGTATGTGATGGGAGATGACAGCAGCAATGAATCTGGCGTTAGTTTTGATGCTCAGCCGAACCGGGTTCCCGGTGCAGCAAAATAGTTTAGCTCACTTGCTTTAAATGCAAAAAAGCCGCCTTTTCTTCATTAAGAACAGGCGGCTTTTTAATCACATCAATATGATGTTTATTTAGTCATCAGTTTTTGCAGACAGCCAATGAACAGATTTGCAGCGGTTTCCAACTGCTTCTCATCAAAGTCAAACTCTGCCTGATGGTGACCCGCTTTCAGATCCGCACCCACAATAAAGTACAGTGATTTACCACCGTGACGCTGAACGCGTTTAGCCAGTACGGTTGCATCTTCACTGCCGCCAAAGATTCGCTCTGGCACTACGGTCAGCTCAGGATTTTGCTTCACAACGCTGGTTAACAGATCGACCAGCTCTTTATCGTTTTGCAGATCAACCGCTTCACCCATAACTTCGCTTTCTAAACGTAAGTCAAAGCTATGAGCCGCACCGGCAGCCATACGCTCTACCTGCTCAGCCATGTAGGTGTTAATGGATTCATCTTCACCGCGAACTTCAACCTGAAGCTCACCATAGGCTGGTACCACGTTACGGCCTTCACCGGCACGGATAACGCCCACGTTAATGCGGGACATACCTTTACCATGACGGGAAATACCTAACATTTGAGTTGCTGCGTGACAGGCACCTGCCAGCGCATTGCGACCTAAATGAGGCTCAGCACCGGCGTGAGCTGGTGCACCGTAGAAGCGGAAATCATACTTGGTGGTGCAAAGGAAACTGTTTGGATTAACTACGATCTCACCAGTTTTGGCAATAAAACCGAGGTGCATACCTAAGAAGTAATCAGCATCGTCAACGATACCGCTTTCTGCCATTGGTCTTGCACCACGAACGCCCTCTTCAGCCGGTTGGAACAACAGCTTCACTTTACCACTCAGTGAACTACCGTTTTCAACTAACCATTTAGCAATTCCTAAACCGATGGACATGTGACCATCATGACCACATGCGTGCATCAGACCAGCGCTTTTCGATGAAAAGCCCTCTTTATTAGGAACGTGCTCACCAGCAGCACATTCCTGCACGTTAACGCAGTCAATATCAAAACGCAGAGCAACTGTCGGACCAGGTTTACCGCTGTCAAATGTTGCCATACAGCCGGTTAATTCATCCATCTCAGCTAACAGTGCTTCGTCAACACCTCTTTCCCTGGCCAGTTCCAGCCCACGTGTTACTACGTCAGCTTTACGACCACGAACAAATTCACGATTAATCACTTTTGGACCAGCAATAACTTCCAGCCCCATCTTACGTAATTCAGTGATTAAACGTGCCGTAGTAGTAAATTCGGACCAACCGATTTCAGGAAAACGGTGAAGTTCACGACGCCATGTTACTAATTGGTTTAAATCAATAGTCGACATTACTCTTCCTTCCTTATTATCTGATAATTACTGCATAACGGTTTACAACATAAACAGAGCTACGAAACATACAGCGATCAGCATACCAGGAGCAGTACGTTTGATTAGCTCAACTGGGTTTGCTGCTGCTAAACCAGCACAAACGATGGTTACACCAGCGATTGGTGACATAGTACGGCCTAATGCACCAGCAATAGCCGCTGCCATACCCAGGTCAGGAATGGTATATCCCAGATCGGCTGCATGACGGGTAACGGTTTCGTTGAAGGCTAATGCCGCAGCATCACCAGAACCAGTGATGATACCCATAAGGAATGGACCAATAGTACCGCCCCAACGAGCCAGCTCAGGATGATGAGT